>JAPLIX010000352.1 GCA_026388865.1 Pseudomonadota bacterium
ATAATGTTTGACTTTTCATCGATGCTGAAGTAGAGCTCCTCATCGAGCTCTCCCAGACGCTTGTCGCGGATGTAATCGAGCTCGATGCCGTCGATCACCTTTTTCATCTTCCCGTCTTTGATCATTTTCAGGAAGCGCTTGTTCTTGGGCGAGCCCCGCTTCACCTGGAGCAGTTTAACCCCCGCCTCATATTCCTTGCCCTCCTCCGCGAGCTTTTCCGCTTCGGTGAGAAGCTGGCTCATCAGGCGGCTCTGGCCCTGCATAAGCCGCTCAACGTGCGGCTTCAGCTCGCCGAAGTGATGGCGCTCAGACCGCTCAATAGGCCCGGAAATGATAAGCGGCGTGCGCGCCTCATCAACGAGGATGCTGTCAACTTCGTCGACAATTGCATAGTAGTGCTTGCGCTGCACCTGCCCTTCAAAAGTAACGGCCATATTATCGCGCAGATAATCAAACCCGAATTCAGTATTGGTGCCGTAGGTGATATCGGCGGCATACGCCTGCTGCCGTTCTTCCTGAGTAATGTCATGGTGTACGACACCGACCGTCAGGCCCAGGAATTCATAAATTTTCCCCATCCAGTCCCGGTCACGTTTGGCCAGGTAGTCATTCACGGTGACGATATGCACTCCGCGCCCGGTTAAACCGTTAAGATAGGCCGGCAGCGTGGCAACCAGGGTTTTCCCTTCGCCGGTCGCCATTTCAGCAATTTTTCCCTGATGCAAAACGATGCCGCCGATAATCTGGACATCAAAGTGTCGCATGTCAAGCACGCGCCGGGCAACCTCCCGCACGGTGGCAAATGCTTCGGCTAGAATATCGTCCAGCGCTTCACCGCGGCCAAGCCTCTCGCGGAACACGCCGGTCATGGCGCGAAGCTCATCATCCGATTTTTTTCTGAGTTCCGGCTCACGCTCATTGACATCCTGCACCAGCGGCCCGAGTTTTTTCAGCTCCCGCTCGTTATCGCTACCAAATACTTTTTTCAGCAATGTTCCAAACACCTGCAGCTCCTGTCTATAGTCCCTATAGTATATTAAATAGTGCGCACAATAGCCATCAAGTCAAAGATCTTGTGCGGGTCTTTCCTGCCCGGTGATGTTTCAACACCACTTGACAAATCTATACCAGCAGGATGCACCGACGTGATTGCCTCACGCGCATTGGACGGGGTTATTCCGCCTGCCAAAAAAAGCGGCAGCGGCGATTGAGCCACCAGCCGCTGTGCGGTTTCCCAGTCGCACACCCGCCCGGTGCCGCCCTGGTATTGTTTATCCGGCAGGCTTACCAGGGTATCAAGCACCACCACCTCGACTCCTGAAGAGTGGTACTGTTCAATTAATGTCCGTAACTCAGCCAGGGGCGCGGCCTCTGCCCCTCGCTGCGGCACCTGCACCGTCTTCCAGATCCGGGCACTAATACGCGAGGCAAGCTTCTCTACCATGCCGGGCGTTGCCTCTCCTATCAGCTGCACCGCATAGGGCTGCAAGCTGTCCGCAATTTTTTCTATTTCAGCCGGCGATTTTTCCAGCAGCACCACAACCGGCGCACGTGACGCTGCGATTATGCGCTGGGCTGTTGCTGGTGAAACCGAGCGGGGAGAGTCGCCAATTTCAACGATAACCCCGATAAAATCTGCGCCAGATTCTGCCGCCGCCAGGGCATCCTCGACGCGGGTAATCCCGCATATCTTAACCTGTATGCCCATGTAAGCCTCTCAATTGTGCAATACTTCGCATGATTTCCTGGCTCATGCGCTCATACATATCTTTTGGCCTGGCCGCAGCAAAAAACTGATCGAGCTCAACGGGAGGGCCAAAGGTCACCGTGCATTTTCTGAAATGAAAAAACTTTCCGCCCCGCGGCAGTATTTCAAAACTCCCCCTGATGCAGGCAGGAATGACCGGGACTTTTGCGTGATAGGCTATGAAGCCGGTACCGGGCTTGCCCACCTGTAAATCACCGGTCTCCGTGCGCGTTCCTTCGGGGAACATGAGTATCATCTCCCCCCGTGCCAATACCGCTAAAACAATCCGCAGGGTTTTCCGGTCAAGCTGATCCCGGTTGACCGGAATGGCATTAACAATTCTTATGGCAGAGCCAAAAAAAGTGCGGAACAGTTCTTCTTTGGCAAAATAAAAAATGGGGCGCGGTATCGCCATGCCTATCAGGGGCGGGTCAAGGTAGCTGGCATGGTTTGAAGCAATGATTGCGGCCCCGGTACGGGGGATGTGTTCAACCCCTCTCACCTCGAATTTTAATAAAACTTTCGCTAATCCTTTGAAAATAAGACGAATGGTCAAATAGATACTGTTTTTAAAGCTCCTTTTTGTAAGCATAACCCGGCTCAGGTTTCCTGCGGTATAGTTACTGTTGTTTCTGCAGCTTACTTTTTGCAAAGTACTGTTCTACATCCTTCATCATGCCATCGACGGCAGTTTTGAAATCCTCGGTTCTTTTACCATGGATTAGTTTGCACAGAATTTCCTTTGAGTTTTTGTCAAGTATAACGAGCTGCATCTCAATATAAACAAAATCCTCCTCAAAGGGGAGCAGCCTGCTGGTGAGCTTCTTGCGCGGCCTCATGTCAACAAGGGCACATTGGACTTCAGCGTTTATCGACCCCTGACCTTTATTAACGCTGGCATTGAATATCTTTTGTAATCCCTGGGCGACTTTTGCTTCAGCCCAGGGATATGAAAAAGGGCTGCTGTTGATTACCGGATCAATTGCAAATGACCGGCAAAGCCCTAATTCAAAACCAGGCATCCACCACACCCATGCTACGAGGTCATCTTCTTTCATATCACGGTAATCAGCTATAAGCAGTTGCGGCGCTTCATCCAGTGCGGCCCGGTCCTGCTTTTTAAACTCATTAAACGCTTTATTCACGTCCTGGCGTTTGGGTTGCCGAAAAAACATACACCCGCACACGCATGACAATATAAGAACTGACAGTACTGTTTTCAACAAGGTAACCCGCAGATAGTGTCGCCGTTTGTTCATTGCCCATGCTCCCCGTTTATGTAATGTAGTATCTGTTTCCCTTCCCTCAGGTAAGGCACTCGTGTCGAATTTTATCGATCAATTCCCCCGCGGAAATTGCAGAGTACCAACAAATTATAGGGCATTATCTATTCTTATGACAGCGAAACAGAATAGCTCGCTGAAAAAGTTTCCTTTTTTCAAATGGATTTGCTATAAATTTTAATCGATTTGTGATATTATGAAACAAAGAATAACGAAAAAAGCTGGTAAGGTCAATATGTTTGATTGAGTGAAGCAGAAGAACCTGCTGCCGCATTTATTATTAAACAGATTTTTATTACCGCTATACGAAGCGCAGGGCAGCTTTAACTCATTTAATTGACTTTATTTTAATTATCTTTTTACCGGCGCTGCCGATGAATAGATAGTAAATTTTTCAATTAAAACTGCGGCTGTATGGTACGCAGCAGAGAATCTCCCCTCCCATCCCGTAACTACAAAGCATCCGGGATCGGTGCCGGGATTTTTAGGCATAAAACCAGTCACTAGACGCTGTTTATGAAAGTCCCGTTTGCCAGAGAAATATCTCCCCAAAAAGCTTTTGAAAAAGCCTTAGCTGAGTATCTGGATGCTGCTGCAAAAAACCCGGATGATATACGTATTCACATAAAAATTGCTGAGCTTTATTTTAAGAAGAATAACAAAGATAAAGCCATCAGTGAATATCTGTATGCTGCCAACACCTATAAGGAGAAAAAGCTTTTTCAGATCGCAATTTCAATCTACAATCACATCCTTTCACTTGATCCCGGCCAGACAGCCGTATATACCACCCTGGCGGACATTCATCAGAAAAGCGGGTTTAAGGGAGATGCTGTTGCCACGCTGGAAAAATTAGCTACCTACTATCATCAGAACGGTTTTACCAATAAGGCCGCTGAAGTGCTCAAGGAAATTCTTGAAATAGACCCGTCAAATGAGCAGTTCAGGAAAAAAGTAGCTAAGTTTTATGAGAGCACAGAAATCCACTCTGCTAAGAAACCTGAAGTTGCCGAAACGCAGCAACCGGTTACAAAGCCGCTGGAAGAAAAGCCATCATCAGGTTTTTTTAACCTTGAGGCTGCTCTGGAGAGTGACAACTCAATACATTTATCAGCCCCGGCAGAACAGGACAGCGACGCACCTGCACAGCAGCAGCCCTATGATGACATTTTCACACACCTCAAGGAGGATGCGGAAGCTGCACCTGATGAAGCAGCCCCTGATTTATATTATGACCTGGGCATGGCGCAGCAGCTCCTGGGCGAGGTCGAAGAAGCCATGAAAGAATTTGAAAAGGCCATCGAGCATAATCAAAAGATCGTCCCCAGCTATCTGCAGCTGCTGCAGTGCTGCCGGACTGCGAATAACCCGGAAAAAGCAGAAGCATATATCAGCCAGGCGCTGGCGCTGGATTCTCTGACAGAAGAAGAAAAAAAGAGCCTGCGCGCAGCACTGAAGAATCTACGGAAAGCAAAAGGCGACAAGGGCGGCCTTTTTGGATTTTTTAAAAAATATAGAAACAAAGAAAAGCCTTGATAAAGATAGGCCGTAATTAATCGCAAGGGCAGGTGCTCGATATGGCTGTTTTTAATAGCGCTAAAAAAGAGATCAACATCAAGATTGTCTACTGTGGCCCTGCATTATGCGGCAAGACCACCAATGTCCAGACCATCCATAAGAAGCTCGCTCCTCATCAGCGCGGGGAAATGGTTTCATTGGCCACCAAGGATGACCGAACCCTGTTTTTTGATTTTCTCCCTATAGAGCTCGGTAATGTGAAGGGATTTAAAACGCGCTTTCACATTTACACCGTGCCGGGGCAGGTATATTATGCATTAACCGGAAGAGCGGTGCTGACCAATGTTGACGGAGTGGTGTTTGTTGCTGACTCACAAAAAGACAAAATGGAAGCAAATCTTGAGAGTTTCAAGGACCTGGAAGAAAATCTTAAATTCTATAAAAAGAACATACTCTCTACGCCTATTGTTATACAGTATAATAAGATAGATTTACCCAATATCATGCCCGTGGATGAGCTTAATATTGCCCTCAATAAGCTGCAGTTTCCTTTTTTTGAGGCCAGTGCTGTTCAAGGTCCCGGCGTTCTGGAAACACTCACCGCCTGCTGCAAGCTGATTTTAAAACAGCTTGATGAGAGCTCAGCAAAAAAAGCAGGGCCGATAATAAAAATATTCAGAGAACCTGAACCGTATTCTGCTTCGGTACCGCCGCAGCAGGAAGAAACGGAGGCAGGAACTGGTCCGGTTATACGGATCAGCAGCGAAGCCAGTGCCGATGAGCCACGCAGCACAGAACAGCCAGGGCCGGGAGTTGCAACACCAGAGGCATCACCGCCCGAACCGGTTAAGATTCCCGAAACGATTCCGTTTAAGATATCCTCCCCTACTGAACAACAGGCGACCCTGCACCTGCCCGCCGGACCGCCATCCACGGTCGCAGATACAATCCCGGCAGGCGATGAAGTTCCGCAGGGGCCGTTCAATCTTAAACAAGATGTTTCACTGCCTGCGGCCTCCAGGCAGCCGCTGACGATCTCAGCTGAAATAGAGCCTGATCAGGAGGCTCAGTTTAAAATAATTGCCTGTGGGCAGCCGCAACAAGAAAGCGCAACATCCATTAAGGTCCCTCTTATATTTCAAATCAGCGAATTGAATAAGGAGTGCTTGATTAATATCATTATTTCCTTTGATAATTTTACTATGCGAGAACCCCGTTGAATATGTTTTCAGCTGAGCCAGTAATTACCGGTTATGATAAAAAACAAACCTTTTTTTCTTCCACGCGCACCGTCCTTCATCATCATCATTATTTTATTTTTTCCCCTGTTGAGCCAGTACTCTTCAGGAAGCCCGGCATGTGCCGCAGATTCCGCCCCCGCTGTTCTCTCTGATGATATCCTCAACAGTGTCGAAACCCTCAAGCCATTTTTAGAAAACATTTACCAGCAGTCACTGGACCGGGGAATAAAAAATTATTATTCTTATTCTTTTGCTCTCATCAGGGAATGCTATACAGCACTTGATACGGGACAGCATGATAAAGCACTGCTGTTATCCGAATATGCAGAACAACTCTCACCTGATCTTCCCGCTGCGACAGCTGCGCTGGCACAATCCCGCTGGTCCCGGAATAAGTTATTTTTCCATCACCTGATCGGGGGGCAGCTCACCTCATTCTGCAAACAACTCTATGAGCTTGAGCCGCTGGCACGGTTTATTGCGGCAGCCATGCTCTCACTCGCTGGCGCTTTGCTGCTGACACTGGCTCTGTTCTGCCTGGCGCTGCTGGCAAAATATCTTCCGCGCGCCTATCACGATCTGAAGCATATCTTCCCGCTCAGCATGCCGCATGCAGTTTCACTGGGATGGGCACTGTTTGTCTTCTGTGCGCCTCTGCTCTTTAATTTTTCCCTCTGCTGGGTGCTCTGTTACTGGCTGCTGCTTATGTTCAGCTATCAAAGCAAGCAGGAGCAGAAGGCCACCATCTGCCTGATACTTTTTTTGTCGCTCATCCCTCAATTTCTGGCTGTTACTGCCACGATGCTGGCGGCACCACAGTCACCGCTGATCAAAACACTATGGACCGCAAATTATGGAAGCTGGCAGGGCCGGGATGCTGACTATCTGAAGAGCTACAGCGAGGCTCATCCCGAGGACACCGCAAGCCTGTTCACCCTGGGTCTCATCTCTAAAAAAGAGGGCGATTACAAGGAAGCAGAGCGCTATTATCAAAAAGTTCTCGAGCGTAACCCGCAACACTCCCTGGCGCGTGTCAACCTGGGAAATGTCTACTGCGCCATAAAAAAACCGGACCAGGCTATTGAGCAGTACCAGCAGGTTCTGGCGCTCAAGCCATCAAGCGCAGCAGCGCATTTCAACCTCAGCCGTGCATATCTGCAAAAATTTATGTTTACCGAGAGTGAAGCTGAGTTCATGAAGGCTAAACATCTGGACAGCTCAGCCGTAAACTATCTGCTTGCCACGTATGCTGAAAACCCCAACCGGCTGCTTATTGATGAGCCGCTGCCGCGGGCGGAGATCTGGCGGAAAGCATTCTTCTCCACGTCTGAAAACAGGCTGCTTGCGCAGCAGCTCTGGGATTTTACCTGCAGGGGAATTCCCTTTGCTTATGGATGGGCAGCGCCGGGTGCTTTTATCATCTGCGCCCTGCTGGTTCTAAAAAATAAGCGCTTTGCCTTTGCAAAGCGCTGCATGACGTGCGGAAAATCATTCTGCGGGAGATGTCAGCGCGTCTCTGCCCAAACCCAGTCCTGTACCCAGTGCACAAATATTCTGGGAAAGCGGGAGGGGCTCGATCCAGCGCTCAGGGAAAGGAAAATGCTTACTATTAAAAAATATCAGGATCGGCAAAAAACCATCACCACGTTTTTCACCTTCTTGTTCCCCGGGGCTGGATTGATGCGAAAAGGATATCTTGTCCCGGGATTACTGTGCACCTTGCTATTTACCTTTTTTTTATTCTTTACGGTCATGCATGGGTTTGTTATGACGTATTCATGGGACATCATGCTCCCTCCCGCGCCGGGGCTATCTCTTATCGGCCTGGGATTTATTCTCCTCTGTGGCGTTGCGGTCATGCGTGCTGCCCATCGTCTTAAGGAACTGGATATGACCGCAGCAACGCCGGCGGCTGCAGCTAAAAAACGTTCTGCGCCGCACCATAAAACTGCCATCGTAAAGGGATAACACGCTATGTCAGGGTTAGAAGGCACCATCAAAGA
>JAPLIX010000420.1:0-11638 GCA_026388865.1 Pseudomonadota bacterium
CATGGGTATTCCTCTCTTGTTTTATGGGCATCTATATACAAGAGTATTATTACTCATGTATTAAGTCAATAAAAAAACAGCATAGTATGAAATATTTTTCATCCGGCTGCTTTATTTCTCTAAAAGGACTAAACTGTTACGAAAACCTACTAAGTGGGCTTGGGGTCACATCTTCATATGTCATTTTATTGATTGACAGGTTTAACGTCACAGACTATTATAGCAACTATGTCACGACCACTTCGCATCGACTATCCAGATACCTTCTATCATGTCCTGTCCCGGGGCAATGAGAAAAGGCCCATCTATTATGAGCCAGAAGACTACCTGAAATTCCTGGAGCTGCTGGGAAAAACAGCAGAGAAGTTTCATGTCGAGATTCATGCGTATGTGCTCATGGAAAACCACTATCATCTGCTGATAAGAACCAGACAGGGTAATTTATCACGAGCAATCCAGTGGCTGGGGGTTAGCTATACAGGATGGTTCAATCGCAGGCATAATCGCATCGGTCATTTATTTCAGGGGCGTTTCAAGAGTTTTCTGATAGAGGATGACCGTTATTTTACCGCCATGTGCTATTACATCCACGGCAATCCTGTGCGAGCAGGTATAGTAGAGGCCGTAACTGCATACCAGTGGAGCAGCGCCAGAGCATATGCAAACAAGGGAGCAGGTCCCCCCTGGCTGACAACGGAGACAATGCTGGGGATGAGCAGGGGAAGCCGCAAGAAATTCTGTTTAGAGCAGGCAGCGTATTTGAAAAGGCAGGAAAGTCCGCTGCAAGAGTTACGGCATGGCTTGTATATGGGCGGTGAGGCGTATGCAGAGGAGTGCAGGCAGCTGGCAAAAGCAGAGCGTAGCCCGGAGAAGCCGCAGATGCGTTTATTGCAAAGGTCTGTGGACAAGAGACAGATAGCTGAAGAGATACTCAGAAGGCTGGGAGTGGATGTGGCAGATGGTCAGTTAACGGTAAATAAACAGAAGCGGCGTTCACGATATCTATGCATATACATCATGAGTAAAATAGGAGCTTATACCAACCGGGAGATAGGAGAACTCTTTGGAGTTGGGTATACGGCAATTACCGGGACGGTTAAGCGTGCAGAAAAGCATCTTGAAGGGAATAAGCGGCTGAAGAGATCGGTAATCAAGATACTTGATGAGCTGTAAAATAATGACATATGAAGATGTGAACCCAATTTCCAATTTCGTTCAATTTAGTTTGAAGCTTATTTTATAATAGTCTTTGTGTTCAATGTATGTTTTAATCAATTTCATTAACCGGGAATAATGCACTCACCGCTGATAATTATCCCTGAGTGAACTGTTTATGTCGCAATCAGATCTTACCCATGAGCGCCAGCGCTGGTTCTTCATACTTGGCCAGCTGCCGGTCTCTATACTGCTCCTTATATTGTGCGGCTGCGCTGTCTATTGCATATCACAGCGCATTGCATACCCCTTTGAAATTGAGTGGCTTGAAAATGATACGGTTACGCATGGCATGATGCTGGTAAAAGAGCACACGCTGTATGCGGCGCCATCGACCGAGTTTATCTCGGAACTCTATCCCCCGGTTTATTACTTAGTCACAGCGCTCTTTTATAAGCTTTTCGATACTGTTAATTTCCTTATTCCGCGGCTCATCTCCGTGATGTCTCTCGCCGGAATCCTCATCCTGATGTACCTCATTCCGGTGAAGGAAGGCGGGCGCAGAAACATCGGGCTGATGGCCGGCGGCTTTTTTCTCAGCCTGTATGAGCTGCATGATACCTGGTATGACCTTGCCCGGGTTGACATGCTCTTCTTCTTTCTGCTTCTTCTGGGCTGTTATATCCTTGCCTACGCGCAGCGCAAAACCATGGCAGCACTGTGGGGAGCGATCATCCTCGTGCTTGCCTGCTACACCAAGCAGTCCGGAGTCTATTTCCTTCCCTTTGCGGCCGCATACCTTTTCTTTAAGGATAGAAAACAATGCGTCATCTTTTCCAGTGCCGCCTTTGTGCTTCTGGTCTCATTTTTCTTTGCCTTGCAGTATGCAACTGACGGGTGGTTCGGCACCTTTGTGCTGTTTAATCCGCTCCGGTATTATCAGGTAACAACCAAACCCGTTTCTGAATTGCAGTTCCAGTTATTATTTGAAATGCGGCATAAATTGTACCCGGAAATGCGCTATGAAATTTTGTACAAGCTGCCCGTCTTTTTTGTCCTGGCGCTTGCCTTTCTGCTGCAAAGGGCGCTGTCTATAACCAAAAAGCCGGCTCTTGCCATCTGGGAATATACGGCAGTCGCGGCTGCTTTCGCCTATTTCAGCGTGCGTCCTCACCCGGGCACGATGATAAATGATCTCATGTATATGACCGTCTGGGGCTGTATACTGCTGGGGCTTTTTCTGGTAAAACTCACGGGCCCGGAATATAGTGATGTGCGCGACAGCAAACGGGTAACGGTCTATCTGCTGCTGGCCGTGCAGCTGTGCCTGCTGCTCTACAACCCTAAACCGCTGGTGCCGACACCGCAGGATGTAAAGAAGGGCCGGGAGTTGATCTCCATGGTTAAAAGTATGCCCGGAGAAGTATACCTTCCCTATCATTCATGGTACGGGGTGATGGCCGGAAAGCACATGATCTTTAATGGCGGGGCTTACTGGGCGTATCAGATACTGGCCAAGGAACTGTTTATACCGGAGGACCTGATAGAGAAAATAAAGAAAAAATATTTTAGCGCAATTATTATTGACGATCAGGGCTATCTCACTGCAAAAGGGGAACGCGTTGTTATTGATAATGTTAAGCTACTCTTAACATCAGGGGATGCGGTATCAAAGGCGGTTGCGGAAAACTACCGGATTGCGGAGCGCATTCCCTATAGTACGAATAAGGAATTCCGCACCATTGCCTGCTTCCAGACCCGCCCCGAGCTGATACTGGTGCCGAAAGATACCCGCCCCTAGTGTCGGATCCTGCCTGACAATAGGGTTTTACAAGATATTCAGCCCGGCGTCTGCAAAGCGTCGGGTTCGCCTGCGACAGCCGAATTATCCGCACTGCCATATTTATATAATTCAGCCTGCCATTCATCCCGTCTTAATTTATCAGCAGCGGAACGGGGCAGGTTGGCGTACACATCGATGCCCCCGTTTTCGCCCGGAGCGGGGATAAAATACAGCACCCACGGTATCGGTACCGCGGGAACACCGGCCCAGAAGGGTTTGTGGCCGTTAAAGCTGGCCTCATAGACCGGCAGCCTGAACAGGCTGCTGATCACGCAGTCACCAGCATACGGATTCACATCAGCAAACACCCTGAGCATCTGTTTATTCTTCTCCTGCTGTCCCAGCCACCGCAGCTGCTCTTTTAAATAGTCACCGTCAAGCGCAGCAACGCTCTGGCGGCAGGCGCCGGCTATGGAGGCGATAGCACCGCCCGTAAGCTCGCCAACGCGGCACGCTACTACTGCATTGGAGATAAGATTTCCAAAGTAATGCCGGGAAAGCGGATGATCGAATTTTGACCGCATGCCGGCCCCGAACAGAAGCCTGCGGGGTGCGCTATGGTCTGCAGCATTCTGCAGCTTGGTGCAGAACTGCCACAGGTGGGCGCTCAGCGCGTCATTAACTGATACCGGCCCCTGCTGCCCGGCTGCATTTTTTATTGCCGCGAGCTGGGGCAAGGTAAAGCGCAGTACGCGGCACACCATAGAGTTCCTGCGCGCTAAAAAGGTGAGGGCCAGCTTCAGCAGTGCTGGTGCTGCGGCAGCGTCAAAGCTGAGAACGCTGCGTTCATGCCACGGCCTGCTGACGGGCAGACCCTCATGAACCTGTGACCAGCGGTTGATAAAATAATAAAAACTGTACCCGTCTGCCGCAGCATGCGCGCATGAAATGCCCAGTGCGCTGCCGCCGCCGTTCATCCGGGTCAGTCTGAATGTTGCAAGCGGCCTGCTTTTTCTCTTCAGCAGCAACGGATTAATTTTCTCAATGAAATCATAGACCGTGTATGCTTCATGCAGACCGCTGGTAATCTCCGCCAGGGGCAGATTGCATTCGCTCACCGTAAACGGAACTCCGGGATGGGGATAGCCGATGCTGAGGGAGCCGTCAGGCTCGGAGCGGAGCTGACCGCAGAGCAGGGGAAAATCCTGCAGCGTCCTCCGGAGCGACTGCTGCAGGAGCACGGGGTCAAGGGTATGACGGTAGAAATAGACCACTTCCGCCAGACCTTCCGCCATAGCATGGTCCAGAGCGTTTAACGGGAAGTTTTCTGCAGCTGCTGCCGGGATAGTGGTCCTGCTGATGGTCCGGAGACGGAGTGCTGCTGCCACCGCGCCTGCTCCTGTCACTGAATACATTTTTTATTGCATTTTTTTGTGCGTTGCATTAGATTAGCACGCAAATCCACGCACACCGTATTTGACCACAGATCATTTTACACCACAACCCGGTAAGCAGAAAAATATGAAAGACACTATCCGCGGGACCGGCAAGGTCGGCTGTTTAATCTGGCTTCTCATCCTGGGGGCTGCGTTTTATGTCGGCTTTAAATTTGTCGAGGCACAGTGGGCATATCTTTCCATGAAAGAAGATATTCATGAGGTTGCCAGGTTTGCCGCTTCCCAGCGGACCCTTGACATAGAGAGCATTCAGCGGGAAGTAGAAAGCCGGGCTGAAAAACTGGGGATCGCCATTAATCCCGTGGGTAGTGGAGTTTGCCTTCCCCTTTTATACCTATTACCAGGAGTATGCAGTGAGCGCCAGTCGCCGGAAGGGTTTGTAGAGCCGGTCAGCTGGTGCGCTCCACCACATAGCGGGCAAGAGCCAGCAGCGGTTTCTTCTGCTCTGACCCGTCAAACGCCTGCAACGCTTCTTCTGCTTTGCGGATGTAGGACTGTGCCTTGTCCACAGCCCGGCGGTTTCCCTCGTATTTATTAATGATCTCTATGATGGCGACCATGTCGCCCGGCTGCAGCTCCTCGCCCCTGCATAGCAACTCCGTCATAATCTTTTTATCACGCACGGAGGAGCGCTGCAGCGCTTCTATGAACGGCAGCGTGATACTTCCTTCCTGAAGGTCCTTGCCGATGGCTTTCCCCAGGTCATGTTCCGTTGAAGCATAATCAAGCACATCATCCATAATCTGAAACGCAATCCCCACATTCATGCCGTAATCTGCCAGGGCCTGCTCCCTGGTGCTGTTGACGCCGGCCAGGATGGCCCCGATCTGCGCCGCGGCAGAGATAAGGGTGGCGGTCTTTTTGGTGATGATCTGCAGGTATTCATCTTCGGCCAGCAGGGAATTACGGGAGTGCTCCAGCTGCAGGGTCTCTGCCTCAACCATGCGCGTTGCGGCGCTGGAGAGCACCTTCAATACCGGGATGCTGCCATGCTCAATGGCCATGGAGAAGGCCTTGGACAGGAGAAAGTCGCCGACCAGTATGGTGGTGTGGTTTCCCCAGAGCATGTTTGCCGAGGAATTGCCCCGGCGAATCTGGGCATGGTCAATCACATCATCATGCAGGAGCGTTGCCGTGTGAATATATTCCACCACACAGGACAGCGGGATGTGGCTTTCTCCCCGGTAATTGCAGAGACGGGCAGCCAGCAGCAGCACCAGCGGCCGGAAGCGTTTCCCCCCGCTGGAGAGCACATAGTTGCTCACGTTTTTTATAAGCTCCAGGTGCTCGGCCAGGGAGACAAAAAGACCCCGCTCAACCCTGTCCAGATCGTCTTTCACCACGGCAATAATCGCATCCATTGACGTCACTGTGTCCTCTCATCTATAGGGTCCGGGCCAGCGTGAGCACATCAACGCGTCGGGCACCGTTTCGTTTCAGAACCTTTGCACATTCGTTAACGGTTGAGCCGCTGGTATAGACATCATCAACCAGCAGGATACTTTTCTTCTCTACCGCCGTTGCCCGGCAGCTGAAAGCATCTCTGACATTGCGCAGCCGCTGCCGTTCGGGCAGCATGGTTTGCGGGTCAGTCCAGCGAGTGCGCTCAAGCCCCTCTGCCGCGACCGCTACGCCCCAGAGCTTCCCCACCTGGCGCGCCAGGACCAGCGACTGGTTAAAACCCCGCTGCCGGATGCGGCGCGCATGCAGCGGCACCGGCATAATCACGTCATGCTCATGCTCCAGCAGCCCGCGGCCCTGCTGTGCCAGAACGGTCCCCAGCGGTGCCGCCAGCAGCGAGCGGCTGTTATATTTAAACAGATGTATCGCCTGTTTCATTGCCCCGGCATAGATACCCACCGCCCGCGCCGTGTCAAATGCCGGAGCTTTCCCGATACAGCGGCTGCAGAGGTGATCAGCACCTTCCTGCGAGACAAAGGGCATACCGCAGCGCGGGCACAGCGGCCCGCTGATGAGGGGCAGGGCCTCGCTGCAGGGACGGCAAAAATATGTTTCATGCGGGGCGGTCAGAAATGCTCTGCACAGCAGGCACAGCGGAGGAAAAAAGAAGTCGGCAGCTGCTGCAAAAAAGTTTCTGAAGCCCATATAATAATGAAAAACCCTGAATCCGAATTTCTAATCCCGAACATCCCGGGACTAAACTAATTCAAGTTTCAAAATTCAAACCTCAACAGCAGCGCTATGACTATCCAGGACCGTACCGCTTATTTTGTCTTTACCGGCTTTTTGGATTTTATCGTTTGTGCTTTGGATTTGTTTGGTCCCGACAGCGTTCGGGATGCGGACTTTGTTTTTTGTATTTCCTTAGCGCTTTTTAACGGTATGCGCTGCGCATCTGTCCACAGCCGCTCCAGGTCATAAAATTCCCGCACCGGCTCATGAAAAACATGTATTACCACATCAGCACAGTCAAGCAGAACCCATCTGCCTTCACGCACGCCTTCAACCCCCAGCGGGAGCATGCCCGCCTGTTTGCAGCTTGCTTCAAGATGCGCGGCAATGGCTTGCACATGGCGATCTGAGGTGCCGCTGCAGATGATAAAATAACTGGTAAAGGATGACTGTTCCTGCACATCAAGGACCACCAGATCAACGGCCTTCTTGTCCAGCGCCAGATGCGCATACCACAAAGCTTTTTCTTTTGCGTCCAATACTTTATGCTCCTTTCGGCTGTAGAAAAAACAACTTTTTCATCACCCGGCCGGCGGGCGCTGCGGCTGCCGGCCGGGCGTTGCTGTTATCCGATAGAGCTGGTGCCCGGCAATATAGCGTTCCACGTTGCGGGGAACCAGGTACCTGATAGATTTCCCCGCGGCCGTGCCGGCGCGGATAACAGTTGAAGAAATGTCAAGCGGCGTCACCGGGGCAGTATAAATGCGGTAGCCCGAGGTGTGAACAAAGCACTGCTCCCGCTCCTGCCGGGTAAACTCTTTTTCTATATCACGGGGAATAAGCTCAGCAGGCTGCACATCGTGTGCGCCGGGACGGGTCATGACAATAAAATTGCAGGCGGAGAAAAATGCCGGATAGTCCTTCCAGACAGGAACTTCCCGGAATGCATCCATGCCCATGATAAAAAACAGTTCCTCCTGACCCCGGGAAAGCCCGTGAAAATGCCGTATGGTGTCTATGGAATAGGATTTCCCCGGCCGCTGCAGCTCGATGTCTGAAACCTGAAAAAAGGAATTGCCGCGGATGGCTTTTTTCACCATGGCACAGCGGTGCTCTGAAGAAATAACATCGGCCTTCTTGTGCGGCGCAACATGTACCGGGATAAAAATGACGCGTGAGAGATCGAACCGTTCACGAATCTCTTCTGCAGAGCGCAGATGCCCCCAGTGAATGGGATTGAAGGTCCCGCCGAAAAGACCGACTCTGGTATTCTTTCCTGTATCTCTTTTCAAACCACTGCTGCCGCTCATTTTAAACAGACTGTCAGATGACAGACAACAAGAAGACAGACACTACGGCATAAGCTCGTCGCAGGTCTGAATGTCTGAATTCTGTCCTCTTTATTCTGTCTTTTCAGGTTCTTACCTGCCCCTCTCCATATACAATAAATTTTTTCGTGGTGAGCTCGGCAAGCCCCATGGGGCCGAAGGCATGCAGCTTTGAAGTGCTGATGCCGATCTCAGCGCCGAGGCCAAGCTGATGGCCGTCATTAAAACGGGTAGAGGCATTAACCAGCACCACCGATGAATTAACCTCCCGCAAAAATTTCTGAGAGCTGTTATAGTCGCTGGTCACAATGGCCTCCGTGTGCAGGGAGCCGTAGCGGGCTATGTGGTCAATGGCATCATCAATAGAGTCCACCACGCGCATTGACAGCCTCAGGTCCAGATATTCTGTTGACCAGTCCTCTTCTGTGGCCGGCTCTGCTTCCGGGACCATCCGGCAGGTGCGCTCGCAGCCGCGGATGGTAACACCTTCCGCGCGCAGGGCGCTTGCCAGCGCTGCCAGATGCTTTTCAGCAAACACCCGGTGCACCAGCAGCGTCTCCATGGCATTGCACACGCCGGGGCGCTGCACTTTGGCATTCAGGCTGATGGTTGCTGCCATGCCGGGGTCTGCTGAGGCGTCAATAAAAACATGGCAGACTCCCTTGCAGTGGGCAATCACCGGTATTTTTGAATGCTCATACACGGTGCGGATCAAGGATTCACCGCCTCGCGGGATGATGACATCAATATAGTCGGAAAGCTGCAGCAGCTCGAGCACCGCGTCCCGGTCTGCAGTAGGGATTACCTGGATTGCTGCCGGGTGAATCTGCTCGCTCGTGAGCACCTCCTGCATGAGCGCCGCCAGGGCGCGGTTTGAATGCAGGGCCTCGCTGCCGCCCCGCAGGATAACGGCATTGCCGGCCTTGAGGCACAGCCCTGCTGCATCCACCGTGACATTGGGCCGCGATTCGTAAATCATGCCGATCACGCCGATGGGGATGCGCATCCTGCCGACGAGCAGGCCGTTAGGCCGCTTCCACATGCCGGTCACCTCGCCAACCGGATCGGGAAGCTGCGCCACCTCTTCCAGCGCGGCGCTCATCTCATCAAGCACCGCCGGCGTGAGTGTCAGCCGCTCAATAAAGACTGCCGGCTGCTGCTGGCCGCGGGCTGCGGCCACATCTTTTGCATTTTCTGTCTGCAGCAGGGATTTTTTTTCGGCGAGCAGCCGTGCAATGCCCCGCAGCACGCGGTTCTTCTGCGCGGTGGTGAGGGACGCGGTTGCGCGGGAAGCCTCCCGTGCGTTGCGGGCGATGGCAAGAATTTGTTCAGACACGTCCATGGTACGCTTCTCTTAATACTACCAGGTCATCCCGGTTTATTACTTCCTGGGCCGGGCAATGGCCGAGCACCTTTTTTATCTCTGCAGTTTTGCAGCCCCGTATCCGCTCAATTTCAGCAGACCCGTAGCGTGTCAATCCCCGGGCAAAGGGGGCGCCGCTCCGGTCGCAGCAGGCTACCGCTTCTCCAGCAGCAAATTCTCCGCGCACCTGTATAATGCCTGAGGGCAGGAGGCTGGTGCCTTTCCTGAGAATAGCGTCTTTTGCCCCGTCGTCAACTATAATTTCACCCTGGGGTTTTAAGGTGAAGGCGATCCACTGCTTGCGGCTCGCGAGCTTGTTCTGCTCGGGAAGGATCAGCGTGCCCACATCCATGCCCTGCAGAATTTTTTCCAGGTTGCCGGGGATTTTGCCGTTGGCAATAATGGTGGGGACACCAAACAGAGCAGCGGTCCTGGCCGCCGCAATCTTGGTGGCCATCCCCCCGCGGCTTATGGTGCTCCTGGTGTCGTTTGCCAGCCGCTCGATGCCTGCCGTGATATTTTTCACCAGGGGAATGAGCCGTGCCGACGGGCAGGTCTTGGGGTCGCGGTCATAGAGCCCGTCAATATCGGTCAGTATTATGAGCAGGTCTGCCTGCACCAGGCTGGTAACCAAAGCTGACAGGTGGTCGTTGTCTCCAAACCGGATCTCGTCAACAACCGTGGAGTCATTTTCGTTGATGATGGGAATGATATGATACTCAAGCAGGCTGCTCAGCGCATGCCGGGCATTTAAAAACCGGCGGCGGTCCTTCAGGTCGCTGTGCGTCAGCAGCACCTGGGCAACGCTCAAATCGAGCTGCCCGAAGAGGCGCTGATACAATCCCATGAGACTTATCTGGCCGATTGCTGCTGCCGCCTGTTCCAGGGGAATCAGCCGGGGCCGCTCTCTGAAGCCCAGTTTGCCCATGCCGGCAGCAATCGCGCCGGAAGAAACCAGTATAAAATCGCCCCTGCGCTTTCTTGCCCGGGCAATAGTTGCGGTGATATCGGCAAATACTTTCCTGTCCAGCTTCCACCCGGCAGTGGTCAAAACATTACTCCCGAGCTTTACCACCGTGCGCTTTACCTGCTGAAGTATGCCTTTTCTGATCTGTTCAGTGGACAAGGATTCCTTCCTGAATGAAAGGTCATGCGCCCCGGACACTTCCGGGACTGCATGTTATGCAGCTACGATGGTAACCCGTTTTCTGCCTTTGCCGAAATCTTCAAACTTCACCACCCCGTCAATCTTGGCAAACAGGGTGAAGTCCCTGCCCATGCCCACATTCACGCCGGGGTGAATTCTGGTGCCGACCTGGCGGATCAGAATGTTTCCCGCCTTGACCTTCTCGCCGCCGAAGCGCTTGGTGCCGAACCGCTGGCCGGCGCTGTCACGTCCGTTTCTGGAGCTGCCTCCTGCCTTTTTATGAGCCATAACTGAAACCTCCTCACTGGTAATAAAATTCTAAATCCGAAATCAGAACTTCTAATCAATATCTAATGATCAAAATTCTAAAAAGTGTTTAGGGTTTAGATATTAGAATTTAGAGTTTTTATTGCTTTTCCTGGTAGCCTTTCAGGTATTTAAAAAAATCGCTCTTGGTGCTCAGCACTACCGAACTGTCCTTGCCAATAGTCTGCCGGTATGCATCCAGCGTCTTTAAAAACGAATAAAATTCAGGATCTTTATTGTATGCCCCGGCATAAATGCGGGCCGCCTCGCCGTCTGCCTTTCCTTTTATTTCCTGGGCCTTGCGGTATGCTTCAGAGTTTATGCGCTGCAGCTCCTTGCCCCGCTCGCCTTCTATCTTCTTGCTTTCGCCTTTGCCTTCAGAGCGGAATTTTTCGGAAATCTGCTTGCGTTCCGCGATCATGCGCTCGTAGACTTTTTTCTGCACTTCATCAACATAGTTGATGCGCTTGATGCGCAGGTCAATGATCTCAATGCCGAACTTCTCAAGCTTCGGTTTGGCCTGCTCCATGATGCCCCGGTTCATCCCTACCCTGCCGAGTTTAATGGAAATCTGCTCCTGGACGCTTTCAGCAAGGCCTGCCGAAGCAATCACTTCCTCCTCCAGCAGACGATTGGAGTTTCGTACCGCTTCAACAAGGTGATGGGAAGATATAAAGTTAAAGGTCGCTGAATCCAGTATATCATCTAGCTTCTTCTGTGCTGCAATCTCATTATACACCGTCTCATAGTATTTGAGCGGGTCCTTAATGCGCCAGCGGGCAAAGGTCTCTACATAGATGAAGGTCTTGTCCTGCGTCGGGATCTGCCCGGGATCACCGTTCCACTCAAGCAGCGTTTTGGGGAAAACGTTTGCATTCTGAATGAACGGCAGCTTTACCTGCAGCCCCGGATCGGTAATGGGGTCACCAACCGGCTTGCCGAACTGGGTAATGACCACCTGCTCAG
>JAPLIX010000420.1:11711-24452 GCA_026388865.1 Pseudomonadota bacterium
AAAGACGCCGCCGAATATAAATATACCCAGCAGCACAATAACAGCGATCAGCAGTCTGCTCTTCATGGCTTCTTCTCCTCTGTAAGTTTTTCACCCAGATTGAGAAGCGGCAGCAGCCCTCCCTGCTCGGGATCGATAATATAGGTCTTGCCCAATTTCGGCAGAACATCCTGCATGGCTTCAAGATAGAGGCGTCTTCTGGTTACATCTTTGGCATTGGCATATTCAGTCCAGAGCGACAGAAAGCGGGCCGCATCTCCCTTTGCCTGGTTGATGCGCTCCAGGGCATAGCCTTCCGCTTCCCTGAGGACCCGCTGCGCCTCCCCGCTTGCTTCAGGCACTACTTTGTTGTAAGCCTCCCGCGCCTCGTAAATCATCCGCTCTTTTTCCTGCAGGGACTGGTTGACCTCGTTAAACGACGGCTGCACCGGGTCGGGAACCGTGGCCCGCTTGAGTTCAACGGTGACGATGGTAATGCCCGTGTCAGCTTCATTCACGGCCTTCTGCAGCTCGACTTTAACCGCTGTTGCAATCTCCAGCCGTTCGGTAATAACCTCGTTAATGCTGCGGTCACCCACCACCTGGCGCATCACTGCCTCGGACAGGTCGCGCAGGGTCTTTTTCACATCCCGCACTTTAAATAAATATTTATAGGGATCGGCAAGCCGGAACTGCACAATCCAGGGTACTACCGCGCAGTTGAGATCGCCGGTGAGCATCAGGGACTCGTTCAGATACTCCCTGCTTGGAGAGTACTCGGTGTCCACACCTGCCTGTATGGTCCGGATGCCGAATTCCTCGGTATAGACATACTGCACCCGCACTTTGGTAAGGGTCTCAAGCCCTGCAGGTAATTTCAGATTGAGCCCGGGGCCCGTTATCCGCACGAATTTGCCAAACCGCTGAACAACGCCGGCCTCACCCGGCTGAATGGTATAAAAGCAGGAAATGCCCCACAGCCCTGCGAGCACAATAACAATAAGCCAGATGCCGGAGAAACCTTTACCAAGCATGCTTTTAAGCTGTTTAGTGAGCTGTTCTGCTGTTAATTCCATGTTAGCCCAAGGGGGGGGCTGTCTGCCGGAGTTGTCTTGCCAGGGCATAAATGAAAGCTCCTTTATATATATCGTTGGTCGTTACGACCCTTCCACAGGGGTTCAATTGTGAAGGTAAAATAATGCGTTAATTTATCTATTGTAAAGTGAGAGAGGATACAATGTCAAGGTTTGTTTGTGCAGCGCCCGGCTCACCGCGAAGAATTTGCCGGATGAGTGGTTACCAAAAAAGCCTCCTTGAAACCGGGAGGCTTTTTTAGCATTATTTTAGATGAAGATTTTTTCTTCTATTCTATACTGACTGCATCAAACTTGCAAGCTTCAAAACAGGCTCCACACTTAATGCATGTTAAGGGATTGATCGCATGAAGCTCCTTGAGTTCTCCGGTTATTGCATCAGCCGGACACACCTTCTTGCATGCTCCGCACTTCTTGCATTTTTCAGGGATAACGCGATACTGGATGAGAGCCTTACAGACACCGGCAGGACATTTTTTATCTTTTATATGGGCTTCATATTCATCTCTGAAGTAGCGGATGGTGCTCAGGACCGGATTGGGGGCGGTGCTGCCGAGAGCGCATAATGCGCCGTCAATGATTGCAGCGGACATGGACAGCAGCAGTTCAATATCTCCCTCTCTGCCCCGGCCCTCGCAGATATCGGCAAAAATCTCTCCCATGCGCAACAGCCCCTCCCTGCAGGGAACGCACTTGCCGCAGGATTCCTCCTGCAGGAAGTTGATAAAGTAGCGGGCCACATCCACCATGCAGGAGCGGTCATCCATCACGATCATGCCCCCTGAGCCCATCATGGAGCCGGCTTTTGCGAGGGCATCGAAATCAACCGGCAGGTCCAGCATGCTCTCCGGGATACAGCCGCCCGAGGGGCCCCCGGTCTGGACTGCCTTGAAGGTTCTCTCCCGGGGTATGCCGCCGCCGATGTCATAAATAATTTCCCGCAGGGTCATGCCCATGGGAACTTCGACCAGACCGGTATTATTTATTTTTCCCACCAGGGAGAATATTTTTGTTCCCTTGCTGCCCTCGGTGCCGATGGAGCGGTACCATTCGGCCCCGCGGTTGATAATAAGGGGCACGTTGGCCCAGGTTTCCACATTGTTCAGCGCCGTGGGCTTGTCCCACAGCCCTTTTTCCACCGCGTGGATATATTTGTCCCGGGGCTCGCCGGAGCGGCCTTCAATGGAGGCAAACAGGGCTGATGACTCGCCGCAGACAAACGCGCCGCCACCGCGGTTTATTATGATATCAAAGCTGAACCCCGAACCTAAAATGTTATTTCCAAGAAGTCCTGCTTCCCGGGCATTTTCCAGTGCGATACTCAAATGTTTAATAGCCAACGGGTATTCGTTGCGGACATACAGATACCCTTGTTGCGAACCTATGGCATAGGCGCCGATAAGCATCCCCTCGATTATGCTGTGCGGGTTGCCCTCCATAATACCCCTATCCATAAAGGCTCCGGGATCGCCCTCGTCTCCATTACCAATAAGATATTTTTCCGTACCATGGGCTGCGCGGCATTGCTCCCACTTTACCCCGGTGGGAAATCCTCCGCCACCGCGCCCTCTCAGACCTGCCGTCTTTACTTCCCGAATAACATCGTCGGGAGTCTTGTTGCATAACACCGTGGCGAGGGCTGAGTAGCCACCAATGGCAAGATAGTCTTCCAGCCTTGTTGGATCAATCAGCTCATTGTTGTTTAACAGTATGCGCATCTGCTTTTTATAGAAGGGAACCTCTTGTTCACGAACAATCGTTTGCGCGGTGTCAGGATTCTGATAGAGCAACCGTTCAACTATTTCGCCCTTGAGCACAGTTTTTGAAATAATATCCGATACGTCAGCAGCTTTAATTTGCTGATAAAAAATGTTCTGCGGAAGGATGGTAACAAGTGGACCTTTTTCGCAAAACCCCGGGCATCCCGTTGCTCTTATCTCAACTTTTTCAGTAAGATTCTGGTTTTTAAGCTCTGCTTCAAGTGCCTCTTTAACCTGCATGCATCCCAGACCACGGCAGCCGGTTCCCGCACATATTGTAATAACCGTTTTTTGGGGGTCTCGATTCTTTTGTAGTTGTTTCTGCAGTGCGTATAACTCATCTGCACTCGCAATCCGTTTCATGAATGATCCCCCTTTTTCAGTGAACCGATCACTTTTTCCGCTTTGCTCACGGTCATCTGCCCATGATACTCTTCATCCACAAGCATAATGGGGCCGACAGCGCAGGCACCAACACAGTTAACCGTCTCCAGAGTAAAGTTTCCGTCTGCTCCGGTTGTACCGGCTTTGAGTTTCAGGTTTCGCTCCAGGGTATCAAGAATGAGGGGCGCGCCCCGCACATGGCAGGCAGTGCCGAGGCACACGTTGATAATGTGTTTACCACGCGGCGTCAGGCTGAAGGCCTTGTAAAACGTGGCCACCGAAAAAACCAGGCTGTGGGGTATAGCCAGCTCTTCTGCCAGTTCAAGAAGTATGTCCCGGGGCAGATAATTGCAGCGGGACTGAATATCCTGCAGTATCGGCACCAGAAAGGCCTTATCCCTGCCGTAGCTTTCAACAATGGCTTTAATCTCTTCCTGCATAACTCCCTCAGCCGGATGCTTTCTTCTTCAGTTCTTCATAGGTTTTTATGACCCGGACCTGCATCTGCTCCATCAGGTCCGGCGTTAAATGCCGGAACCGGCCCTGCACTTTGGTATATTCAATAACCGGCCGCAGGGGCGAAATATCCATGCTCAGCCGGTATTGTCCATTTACAATTTCATAGAGGGGAAACACGCCGGTCTCCACTGCCAGCCGACCCATCTTCACGCTCAGCTCGGGCGCCGAGCGCCAGCCGGTCGGGCACACGGAAAAGACATGGATGTAGGCCGGCCCTTCAACCGCCTGAGCGCGCTTCACCTTGTCAAACAAATCAAACGGATAGCTCGGGCAGGCTGTTGCCACATAGGGGATGCCGTGGGCCGCGGCAATGGCCGGCATGTTCTTCTTCCCGGTTATCTGGCCGATGCCCTTTTTGCCGGCAGGAGAGGTGGAGGTCGTTGCGCCGTACGGTGTGGCGCTTGAGCGCTGGATGCCGGTATTCATATAGGCTTCATTGTCAAAGCAGAAATAGATAAAATTATGCCCCCGCTCAAGAGCGCCTGACAGGGACTGCAGCCCGATGTCACAGGTCGCGCCGTCCCCGCCCATGGCCACGACCGTTATCTTTTTGTCCGGAATCTTTCCCCGGCGCCTGAGCACCTTCAGTCCTGATTCAATGCCCGAGGCGACAGCTGAGGTATTTTCAAACAGGCTGTGTATCCACGGCACCCGCCAGGTCGTGGTGGGAAGCGCGGAGGACACGATCTCCATGCACCCGGTGGCATTGGCAATGATCACATCCTTGCCCAGGGCCTTGCACACATGGCGCACGGCAAGCGCTTCGCCGCAGCCGATGCAGGCCCGGTGGCCGGGAGCAAAGTACTCTTTGGTGGTAACAAGCCGCGGAACAAAAATTGAAAACTGGTCCATTACTCCCTCACCCCGATAGTTTCATATTCTACCGTAACTTTTGAATCCAGAATTTCACGGCCCCGCGCGATCATATCTTCAAACTGACGGGGTGTGATGTCCCGCCCGCCCAGGCCGCCGATGAAATTAAATATTTTCGGCTTCTTTTCTTCACCGTAGAGGGCGGACTTTATTTCCGAGCACAGAGGACCGCCGGGGCCGCCCAGGATTATGCAGCGGTCAAATACCAGCACCTTCTGCGCTCCCTGAAGCGCTGCGCGGATTTCGGGGAAGGGAAACGGCCGCCACAGCCGCAGGTGCACCATGACCACTTTTTCTCCCCGGGCCCGCATGGTATCAATGGCAACGCTTGCGGTTTCGGTGTAGCACCCGATCCCCACCAGGATGGTGTCCGCGTCTTCGGTCCGATAGGTTTCAATCGGCTTATAGCTGCGCCCGAACCGATCGCCGAATTCCTTCCAGACCCTGAGGATGGTCTCCCTGGTGCCCTGCAGGGCAACTTCCAGTGCCTTGCGCGTTTCGGTGCAGAGCACCGGCGGGGCAAACGCGCCCATGGTGACCGGACGCCGGGGGTCAAGCGGAAAAGGATATTGATACGGCGGGATAAACCCTTCCAGCTCTTCTTTCTCGAGAAGATAGAGCGGCTCAACCACGTGGGAGACAAAAAAGCCGTCAATATTCAGCATCACCGGGAACAGCACCTGCGGGTCTTCGGCAATCTTGAAAGCGCACAGCGTCAGGTCAAAGGATTCCTGGGCGTTCTCCGCGAAATACTGAATCCAGCCGCAGTCGCGCGCGGCCATGACATCTGACTGATCGCCCCACACATTGAGCGGCCCGGAAAGCGCCCGGTTCGCTACCGCCATGACAATCGGCAGCCGCGACGATGATGCCACAAACAGCACCTCGTGCATCAGCTCCAGCCCCTGGCCGGCCGTGGCGGTAAAAGTGCGCGCGCCCACCGCAGAAGAGCCGACACAGGCGCTCATGGCCGAATGCTCGGACTCCACGCAGATGAACTCTGCGTCTATTTCACCGTCCGCCACCATCTCTGACAGGCGCTCAACAATATGCGTCTGGGGCGTGATGGGGTACGCCGCCACCACTTCAGCTTCAGCAAGCTTCACTGCCTCGGCTATGGCAAAAGAAGCTTCCATGCCAACGCGTCTGCTCATCAGCTTTCCTCCGGTATCATGCGTATTGCCGAGGTCGGGCACTCCTTGGAGCAGATGCCGCAGCCCTTGCAGTAAAACAGATTAGCTTCAAAATATCCTTCCGCGTCCTGCCCGATGCACGGCTCAGGGCAGAACAGGTAACAGATCCCGCACTTGATGCAGCGCGTCTTGTCCGTGACCGGGCGCTGGGATTTCCAGTCGCCGGTCTTATACTGGCTGGCGCTCCCCGGCTCGGTGACAATGCAGCCGATTTCCAGATCCTTCCAGGTTATTTCATAATCAGGCTTAGCCACGTCTTATTCCTCCACTATGGTTTCTTCATAGGCGCGCTGGCACACCTGGATATTTTTTGCTGCTAATCGTCCAAAGCGATGATTAAGGGGTTCGACGAGGGAGTCGAGGGCGACAATGCCCGTTGCTTTAACCAGCGCACCGATCATCGTGGTATTGGTTATGGGCAGCCCGAGAACTTCGCGGGCAATTTTGGTTGCGTCAACAACAGCAGTGCGATGGGTGAGGGAGAATTCCTGCTTTATCTGGGCGACGGGTTTGCCGGTGTTCACAATGATGAGGCCGCCCTTCTTTACCCCGGAAGTGGCATTGGCAACCGTAATGAGCGCCGGCTCCAGCACCACCACAACATCCGGCTCCCGGATATCGCAGCGCAGCTTTATCGGATCGCTGCTTACGCGGACAAAGGCAAGCACCGGCGCGCCCCGCCGCTCGGGCCCGAAACTGGGAAAAGCCTGTGCGTATTTACCTTCACTGATGGCTGCCAGCGCTACCATTTCGGCAGATGTTACCGCGCCCTGCCCGCCTCGTCCATGAATTCTAACTTCAATCATCCCCGCATCTCCGCATTACATTCTTATTATATCATCAGGAAGTGCTGTTATGTATCATATCGAAAGTATGCTGTCAATATCATAACCAGCACGACTTTCCCCAAAATTTATAGTGCTGTCATTACTAGAGCGCAGGGGGGTTTTTTAGCCACAACACAATCCCGAAAGCTTTCGGGACAGGTGCCTTGCGAATTCTCTCCTGCCAGACCCCATTGCATTCCCCTGCGTCGAAGGCTCTGGAAGCTGCCTGCCCCGTGCATGATACGCACGCCACCGGGGTCGTGACGTAAGCCACAAAGAATATTGTTGTGGCGTTAAAAACCCCCCTGCGCTTGTGCTCCACTTCTCGATCCTATTCTTTCACTGCGGTTATGCCGTTTGCCGGTTTTCTATGACTTAATTTTGGGGAATGTCCTGCATAACCAGCCACAAAAGCTGCTTTTTTTACTTTTTTATTTCATCTCCCGGCGGCCGTCAAAAGCGCTGCGCAGGGTACCCTCGTCTATGTACTCGATGTCCCCGCCGCTGGGCACTCCCTGGGCAATCCGGGTAATCCTGACACCGGCAGAGATCAGCTGCTGGGAAATATAGAGGGCGCTGGCATTGCCGCTCACCGTGGGATTGGTGGCGAGAATTATTTCCTGCATGGCCTCTGCTGAGACGCGCTGCAGCAGCTCTTTAATTTTGAGCTGGTCGGGGCCGACGCCGTCAAGCGGTGCTATTGCCCCGTGGAGTACGTGATATAATCCTTTGTAATGGCCTGCCTTCTCGATAGCCATGAGATCCCCGGGGGTTTCCACAACGCAGAGCAGGTGGGCATCACGGGACGGGTTCCTGCAGATGGCGCATTCAACACTATCGGCAAAATTAAAGCACCTGCTGCACAGGTGAACCTTTTCTTTTACCTCGAGTATGCTTCGGGCCAGCTGCAGGGCATCGGCCTCGGTCTGGTTCATGATATACAGTGCCAGCCTGGTAGCGGTTTTTTCACCGATCCCGGGGAGGGCGGACAAACATTGAATCAGATGGAGCATGGGCTGGGGACAGTACACGGCCGCACCTCTTAATCCCTTAGTTGTTATTTTCGTGTTTTTTTGGCAAGAAAAATTTAAAATACGAATATCGAAGCACGAAACAAATTAAAAATAAAAATGTCCCAAACTTTAAAACAGCATTTTTCACCAGAGTCGTTTTAAATTTCCCGTTTTGGTCATTTGAATTTGTTTAGAATTTCTGATTTCGCTATTCGGATTTGATTCCGGCTTGTCCGGGTTAGGGAGTTATGCCGGGGATACGCAGGCCGCCGGTAATTTTCGCCATCTCTTCCTGCATGAGGCTGTGGGCAGACCTGAGCGCCTCATTCACCGCCGCGGTCACCAGATCCTCAAGCATGGCGATATCCTGCGGGTCCACTGCTTCCGGAGCAATTTTAATAGAGATCATCTCCTGCTTGCCATTGGCAATGACCGTCACCATCCCGCCGCCCGCTGATGCGGTCACCGTTTTACGCGCAAGCTCCTCCTGTATCCGTTCCAGCTGTTCCTGCATCTTCTGCGCCTGCTTCATTATCTTTCCTACATCCATTATCTGTTCTCCCGTTATGAATAGCTGTCAGCCTTCAGCTCTTTCTCTGTGCCTTTGTGCCTTCTGCCCTTTCTTTCCCCATTCACCCATTCACCTTTCCGCAATCCGCATTCCGCAATCTGAAATCTGCAATCCCTCTGTGCCTCTGTGCCTGCCTGCCCCGAGCGCTGTCGAGGGGTGCCTCTGTGCCTTTAGATTTCTGTTCTCACTTCTACGATCTCGCCGTCAAATGAATCAATGATTTTTTGAACCAGGGGGTTGCGCAGCGCCTCCCGTCGTTTTTTTTCCCGCTTCTGGTCCCGTTCATCCTCACCGGATACGACACTGTTTTGGGCGCCGGCCACAACCGTGAGTTTGAGCGTGCGCTTAAAAAATTCCTCCCCCAGCTGCTGAATTATTTTCTCGGTTTCACGGTCTTTAATATTTTCCAGATAAAACGAGTTGGCGGGAAGTTCGATGACCAGCTCGCTCTCGCCCCGCAGGCGCATATGTCCGTGTTCCAGCTGGGATGCCAGGGGCAGGTTGTGCTGCCGTATAAAATCAAGGAACGACCCCGCATGCTGTTCCCGGAGTTGCCCCTGCGGCTGCGCCGGCACGGTCTGGGCGCTGCGGGTGATGGGGGCCTGATTTTCTTTTACGCTGTAGGCTGCAGGGGGCACCGGTGCTGCCGCAGGTGCGGCGCGTTTTGGCGCTCCGGTCTCAAACTGCTGCTGCAGTGTTTCAAGCCGCTGCAGCACCTCGTCCACCGGGATGGAGCGCTTCGCCTGGATCATTTCTAAAAGACACATCTCCAGGGCAATCTTTGGCAGCGGGGAACGGCTTATCTCATCCTCTGCCGAAAACCACAGTCGAAAATAGCGCTGCAGGTCATCCGCCGAACATGACGCTGAAAGACGCTCCGCTTCTTTCAGCTCCTCTTCCGGCATATCCATCCAGCCTGCAGACGTCCTGCTTACCTTTACCACCATAAGGTCCCGCAGGTGTTCCAGATAGGCATAGTAGAACTGCCGCAAATCAAATCCTGATTCATAAATGGTATTGAGCGTTTCCAAACAGGCCGGGGCATCGTCTGCCAGCAGCGCCTCGGTTATTTTGTGCAGCACGCCCCGGTCCACCCGGCCGAGGAGTTCTTCCACGTCTGCATCCCGCACCTCATCACCGCAATAGGAAAGGATCCGGTCCAGCAGGCTCTGCGCATCACGCATGCTGCCGGCAGCGGTCCGGGCAATTACATAGAGCGCCCGCTTGCTGATGCGGATGTTCTCCTGCCCGACCAGCGCTTCCAGATGGGCGACGATCTCCTGCGTTGCTATGCGTTTTAAATCAAAGCGCAGGCACCGCGAGATGATGGTATCGGGGATTTTCTCCGGCTCGGTGGTGGCAAACATGAATATAACATGCGGCGGCGGCTCTTCCAGGGTCTTGAGCAGCGCATTAAAAGCCGGCTTTGAGAGCATGTGGACTTCATCGATGATATATATCTTATAGCGGTCGCGGGAGGGCATGTAGCGCACATTCTCCCGCAGTACCCGCACATCATCCACGCCGGTGTTTGACGCGCCGTCAATCTCGTGGACGTCGATGGCCGTGCCGGCGGTTATCTCCTGGCACGAGGGGCACTGGTTGCAGGGCTGTTCAATGGGGCCCTGGTTGCAGTTGAGCGCCTTGGCGAGAATCCGCGCTATCGAGGTTTTCCCGACTCCCCGTTCTCCGGCAAACAAAAAGGCATGGGCAATTCTGCCTTCCTTGATTGCATTCTTGAGCGTCCGGGTTACATGTTTTTGTCCGATGACATCCTCAAAGGTCTGGGGACGGCATCTGCGGGCGAGCACCTGGTATGGCATGGTAAAACGCTACCTGATCTTTACACAGTATTACGGTTGGCTGTTAAAACAACTTGCGTGCTGTAATTATATAATAATAATAGGCGAGTACTGGAAAAACTGCGCTTATCTAGAGAGTCTGGTATTTCTTCCACGCACTGTTACTGGTAAAAAAATAGCCGGATACACTGAACACCCAGAATCATCACTACCGTTGCTTCCTTCCGGACCTGGCGGGGTTCGCAACTCTTCCGTTGTTCAGGATCCGGCTATTCTATTAACTGTATCATACAAAATTGATAAGCGACAGCATTTAAAAAACAAGAATACAAAAAACTGCTCTGTATGTCAGCTTGGTTCCCGAAGGTCACGGGATCCTTATTGAAAATGGCGGAGAGAGAGGGATTCGAACCCTCGGTACACTTTTAGGTGTACACACGATTTCCAGTCGTGCTCCTTCAGCCAGCTCGGACATCTCTCCAGCTTGTTTTCTATTTACTCGTAAGCGGCGGTGGCTATTGCCCGCCGCTGCTGTTTCTTTTATCTTTAAAAAATTTTTGCAGGAGGTCCCCGCATTCTTTCGCCAGCACCCCCGGCGTAACGTCAATCACGTGGTTCAGCTTGTCATGGGAGGCAAGATTAAATACCGAACCTGCCGCCCCGGCCTTGGGATCACGGGCGCCGAAAATGAGCCGCTTCACCCGGGCGTGAACCAGGGCGCCCATGCACATGACACAGGGCTCAAGGGTTACATACAACTCGGTATCAAGGAGCCGGTAGTTGTTCAGCCGCTGGCCGGCTCTGCGCAGTGTAAGAATTTCTGCGTGAGCGGTTGGGTCCTGCAGCGTAATCGGGCTGTTGTGAGCGCGGCAGATGATGGCGCCATCCTTAACCAGCACTGCGCCGATCGGAATCTCACCCTCCTCCAGGGCTTCCCGGGCCTCATCAAGGGCCGCCCGCATGAACCGTTCATCGCTACCGTTTATCAAGGCAATATTTCTCGAAAAACTTGCTGTTAATCAGTTGAACATATTTCCACATTCTCTGAAAAAAGTAAAGTGTCAATTCTTCCGGTATTATTTTATTAGGCGCAGTCGTCTCCCCCATTCCTCGTTTTTTATTAGGGACAGTCACCTATTTAATGTTTATTTGTTTGTTTGTTTGTTTTGTTTTTGGCCTGCCAACCGGCAACGCTCGTACCCGCCTCTCAAGCCTTCGCTCAAGCTTTTTTAAGAATCCCTCAGCCCCGTACGGTCTTCCCGTCATGGTGTGCTTTCTCAGACTTTCAAACTCTGCCTCTTCCTCCGGAGATCGAAGTACCTGCCTCCAATTACTACTATCAATAAGCTGTTTCCATAAATCCATAGCAACCAGGGTTTCAGGATCAGTGCCATTGATATGTACTTTTGCGCTTGACCAGGGATAGTCTTCTGCCTTTTTTACTTCTTTTGTTCGTGCAGGATTTCTCTCTATATACCTCATCGCAGTTATTAAGTGATTATCCTCAAGAACAACAGAGTAAAACCGGTTTTGCCACAGATGACCGCTTCTGCTGTATTTACGATTAAAATACTGCGTATACCGGAAGTGTGTGCCACCAATTGCTTTTGCCAGTGCTGCCGCCTTGTCCGGAACGACAATTAAATGTACGTGGTTGGTCATGAGACAATAGCCCAGCACATGGACACGGTATTTTTGAGCAAGCGCCTTAAGAAAGGTCAGGTAGGCTTTTCGATCTTCATCGTCCAGAAATACGTCCTGGCGGTTGTTGCCCCTCTGGGTGATATGACAGGGGTGCTTATCAGTGATGATTCTTGCTATTCTAGGCATAAACCCTTTCTATCACAAAAATAATTACAATACAAGAAATAGGTGACTGTCCCTAATTTTCTTAATTTTCTCAATTTTCTTCCAGGTGTCCAATAAATTTTTCTTGTTTGCGTTTAATTATACAGTGATTCAAAGATTTCTAAATTAACTTTTCTGAAATCATCAATCAACATATCCGCCAATGACAAATCCTGGTCACCGGAATTTGCGTTGCTGAACCCTATACATTTCATGCCCGCCGCTTTTGCGGCTTTCACGCCATTGGCTGAATCTTCTATGACGACGCAATCTGCGGCAGCTTCCTGCAGCGCTTGCGCTGTATGGATAAAGATGTCCGGGGCAGGCTTTCCCTTCTCCACAAAGTCCCCGCTTATGATCTGCTGAAAGTAATGTTTGAGTCCTGATTTTGAAATGAATATTTCGATGACTTCAACGGAAGATGAGGAGGCTAATGCGATTTTGATATTATTCCTGTTAAGCTCATCCAGCAAATCCACAATGCCGGGAATTGGTGTTACCTTTTCAAGCGATGCAAAATAGTCAACGCGAATCCGGTTATCAAATGCCACCAGTTCCGCGATTGACTCTTGCAAACCGAATTTATTTTTCAGATACTCCCACATCAGGTCGCCTGCCATGCCGACAAATGAATGACTTTCTTCCTCCGTGACAGCAAAGCCTAATTCACGGAAAATCTTTTCCTCAACGGCAAAGTGATAGGGCTGGCTGTCTATGATGACGCCATCCATGTCAAAAATAACGGCTCGCAGCATTATGTATCCAATTAAATTACTGGTTCAAGCAGAGATTGCCGCGTCCCTTTAAAACGGGACTCGCAATGACTGTACCTGTTTTAATCTATATTCTTGAACGTCACCTCATCACCAGCGGATATC
>JAPLIX010000532.1:0-3400 GCA_026388865.1 Pseudomonadota bacterium
GCAGGATTCCTTCCCATATTTTTCCTCCATTTTACCTTCGTTCTTGTAGAATCTAAATGGACTCGAATTATTCCATATAGTTATATTCCTCCACTCTCTATCATTGCTCTTGCCTTGTTGTTTCCCACCTCTTTTGTAAAAGATATAGCGCCTAAATTTAACTTTAACTATTATATCATCCCCGGCATTATCTATTATATTTTTAGTGCTATATTTTTTCTTTATATAGTTTCTGCTAACTATTTATTATTTTATCATTTCAAAATTTCTTCATCGCTGAAACGCAATCAAATTAAATATGTGCTTATTGGATCTATAATAGGTTTTAGTGGCGGGGCTACTATTTTTCTTCCTGTCTTTAACATTAATGTGCCTCCTTACGGCAACTTTTTAATTCCTTTTTATACCATCACAATTTCATACTCTATACTAAAACNNTATATGCTTATGCATCCTTCCTGTTGCTCATTCCGATCTTTTTATTAACGATAGGGGCCCAGCTATACACATTCCAACAAATGAACTTTGCTTTTTCCAGCTTTGTTTTTCTGTGCATGATCATCGCAGCATATCTTTTCCCTAAAGTGCGGCTACAGGCGGAAACAACCGTAGAGCAATACTTTTTTAAAGAGAAATATGATTATAAAAAAACTATTAGCGATCTCAGCAAGGCAATGGTCTCTATCCTCGATATAAATGAACTGTGCAGAAAAATTATCTCGACTACAGCCGAAGCTCTGAAGGTGGATAAAGCTTCGGTCTTTATCTTCAATGAAGAAAAAGATGCCTTTCTTTTATGCGACGCCCGCGGGCTTGAAGGTTATACCATTGCGAACAGCTATCGAAAAGACGACCAGTTTTTCAAACTGCTTGAACGGCGCAGGGAAATCACTATCCGGGAAGAGCTGGAACGCTATCAACATAATCCTGATATGCAAACCATTTACCAGATGATGACCCGGATGGGAGCAGAGACCTGCATCCCGTTAATTGCAAAGCAGCGGCTGATAGGCATTGTCAACCTGGGCATGAAGGGCAACAAAAAGATGTATACTCATGAAGACTTGGAACTGCTCACAACGCTTGCTAACAGCGCCACCATTGGAATTGAAAATGCCCAGCTCTATGAAAATCTGAAAAATACGAAAAAGGTCATGCTCCGCGCAGATCGCCTTGCCTCGCTCGGCACCCTTGCCGCGGGTCTTGCCCATGAGATCAGAAATCCTTTGGTCGCCATTAAAACCTTTACCCAGCTGCTGCCCGAACGGTTTGATGACGAGGAATTTCGCAACTATTTCACCACTGTGGCAGCCGGAGAAATTGACCGGATTTCTAAGCTCATTACAGAACTTCTCGAATTCTCCAGGCCGTCCGGGCCATTTTTTCAGCAGGAAAACCTAAATGATATCCTTGACAAAATGATAACCCTCATAAAAACCGAGGCAAAGCAAAAAGAACTGACAATTGAAGCGACACTTGCTGACGATCTTCCTACCGTCACCGTGGATAAAGAGCAAATTAAGCAGGTATTCATTAATATCCTGCTCAATGCCATCCAGGCAACCCCGGAGAAAGGCACCATTGTAATTGCAACCAGAAAAATCGCAAAAAACAATGGCGGCCCCGGGTTTGTGCAGGTGGAAATCAGTGACACGGGCGTCGGTATACCAGAGGAGGAACTGGATAAAATCTTTACACCGTTCTTCACCACAAGAGCTAAAGGAAGCGGCTTGGGCCTGGCAATTTCACACCAGATCATACAGGAGCATGAAGGAACCATTGATGTAAAAAGTGCAGAAAATAAAGGAACAACCTTTATCATAAATCTTCCCACTAATCCGCTTATTCTAAAGCAGCATAAAAACAATGACCGACAAGTTAACTGACCCTGGTTCTGCTGGCCGCACACCATCCTCAGGAAAGGCATATGCTCCGGCAGCGCCTTTTCTGCCGCCGTTTATCTCGCACCGGGAAATTCCCCCCGAGGCACTTTTTCCTCCCGCAGCACTTTTGTTGATAAATAAAATTGCCCGCACAGCACTGCCGCTCCTTGTTATAGGGGAACAAGGACTGGGACAAGGCTATCTATCAAGTCTGCTCCATACAACAGGCTTTACCAAAGGCGAACCGTTTCTGGAACTGCACCTAGCACCGGATAAAAGCGAAAATGCCGTGGAGGCGCTCTCTCATCTTCTGCAAACGGTACATTCTGGGAACCCGTTTAAAGGCACTCTGCATATCCACGGCCTTGATAATGCCTCTTACCTCTTACAAACATGGCTCGTATCTATGCTTGAACACGAAACCGTGCGTTTCCCTGATGGCCGGCAGGTCCGTTTTGAAGGCCGTATAGCGGCAAGCGTCTTTCAACCGCTGGAACAGGTGTTAGACCAAAGCTGTATTGTGCCCGCACTGATGTATAAAGTAGCCATCGCGCCGGTACTGCTGAAGCCATTACGTGAACGCAGCAATAACATTCCGCATCTCGCTGATATCTTTATAAGAGCCTATGAAAAGCGCCTCCTGATTAACACAAGAAAACTTACCCCGAAAGCGATACAGTGCCTTCAGGACTATCCCTGGCCGGGGAATGTGAGCGAGCTTGAAAGTGTGGTGTATCGCTCTCTCCTGTTTTCATCTTCTTCATCTCTGGGCGCAGAAGATATTATATTTGAGATGGAATCACAGCGCACCGTTCCCGCTGACGATGCAGCAACGCTTTTACCGCAACATGATCCCCTGCCTGAGCTTCAGGTCACGGCTGGCTCGTCACTTGAACTTTCAATAGCCCATCTGGTTGCAGAACTTTCCCATGAAATTAAGAACCCTCTCGTAGCTATTAAAACGTTTATTCAACTCCTGCCCGGTCATATTAATGACCCTGAATTTCTGTCAGATTTTTTTGGTGTGGCAGCAGCGAGCATTGATCGCATCGACTATTTAACTGAGCGGATGCTTGAATTTGCGAAGTTGAGTCAGCCACGCGCTATGAGCATCCAGCTTGCTGCGGTGCTGCAGGAAGTCATGAAAAAAATTGGCTCCCTGACGCCGCCCCTCCAGATCAACTGGAACCATGATGCATTTGAACATATACCTTCCCTGGATGCGGACCAGGAGCAGGTATGCTATGCCCTGGAAAACATATTGTTTCATATTGCCCACAACGCACCAGCCGGACAGATTGTTGAGTTTCGCGTGGATGAAGCTCCCGCAACCATAGCCCTGAGCATGTCCTATGCCGGGGAAAAGCAGGCGCAGGGACTTGCGTTCTCAAGTTCACAGGGTGACATGATAAGCGATCTTAATGGCCTTGATCTGTTTCTTGCGCACCAGGTCTTGCAAAAAAATGCCATTCGCTGTACAAAGGATACTGCACATAATAAGACCATCATAACCATCC
>JAPLIX010000532.1:3469-4139 GCA_026388865.1 Pseudomonadota bacterium
AGATCGCAGAAGGAGATAGATTGAGATGAAAACAATCCTCATTGTGGATGACGAACTCGCAACACGTGAATCGCTGAGAATGATACTCAAGCGCCAGTACGATCTCATGCTGGCTGCAAGTGGAGAGGAAGCACTTATAATGCTTGAGACCAGGCAGCCCGACCTTATTCTGCTGGATATAATAATGCCGGGCATTGACGGCATGGAGACCCTGAGAAGGATAAAAGAGAAAAATCGTAAGCAGCAGGTGGTGATGATTACTGCCACCAAGACCGTGAAGACCGCAGTTGAAGCAATGAAGCTGGGGGCCTTTGATTATCTCGAAAAGCCGTTTGACGTAAACGAAATAACCCGGGTGGTAGAGGAGGCAACCAAAAAGGAAGCGGCGCGGCGCTTCAAGGTCATCTGTGACAGATCGCAGATTGTCGGCGAAAGCCGGCCCATGCAAAAAATCTTCGATATCATCCAGCACGTGACAGATCGGAAGTCGACCGTACTTATTTCCGGAGAAAGCGGGACGGGGAAAGAGCTGGTTGCCCGAGCCATCCACTTTAATGGGCCGCGGCGTGATAAACCGTTTGTCGCAATCAATTGTGCCGCCATACCGGAAACACTTATAGAAAGCGAGCTCTTCGGCCACGAGAAAGGTTCTTTCACCAACGCCTATGAG
>JAPLIX010000381.1 GCA_026388865.1 Pseudomonadota bacterium
GGACGCAGGGCAACAGGTATGAGATTGATATCCAGCGGTACCCGCCGCACCCCCTTGAGGGCAAGGCCCAGCGCTACGGACAGCAGCGGCAGCTTGCGCTGATCAGCCGCTTCGCGTACGCTGATATCAGCATCCCGCATGACGCTGACATCCAGTCCCGCAGGCTCAGACTGCTCGAGCAGGGACGCTTCATCCAGGTCCTTCCCGGAAAGAAGAACCCGGACCGAACGCTCTAGCTCCGTATGCTCCGGAAGGTTGAGCATGCCCCGCTGGATTTCATGCTGGATCTCGCTCAGATAGAGGTTTGCCTGGTGCTCTTTGGCATTCTCCCGGTCTCTAGCCGCAACCGGCAGGGAGCGCGCATAGTAGAGCGTGTCATCACTCACCAGGTTGAGTTCCAGGTGGCCGTTAAGATAGGAAACCAAAACCTCAAGCGCCGGTGCCGCGGCCTCCCCGCTGCCTGAGGTGCCTTGCAGCGCCCGCGGAAAGAGCTGCGGGACGGCCTTCTCCAGCTTTGCCAGGAGGGTGCTTTGCTGCAGCAAGTCTTTTTTTGACCAGAGCTTGTCTGCGCCATGACGGCCGGTTTTATGGATGTTGAACAGCGCCGTGGAGGTCAGCTCGATGCCGCGGGGGCGCACGCCGATTTTTTTAAGCAGATTGAGGTAATTGTCAACCACCTCTTTTTTAACCACGATAAGCATCAGATAGAGCTGATTTCGTGCCGGAAAGCGCTTCAGTATATAGTAGTCGAAATAGATGGCATCCAAAGAAAACGGCGTGAGCCGGTCCATTTCATAGTTTAAAGCGCTGCCGAGGTTTTCCTCCACGGCAAGGGGCAGATAGACTGCCTGCATCAGCACCTGGTCCCGGGAGAGTGCCAGAAACAGGTTGTCGCGTCCGCCCGGGTGCAGCCGGAGAAACCGCTCAAGGTTGTAGAGAAGAGCCTCATCCCGAGCTTCTCCCTTGAGCTCCCCCAGGGGCATTGTTTCATAGCCTTCCAGACAGGTGGCGCGCAGCCCCTGTTTCAGGGATACCAGCACCATCTGCTCGTCTTTAATGAGGAGTCCTATGCTCTGCATGGCTTTAGTACGGTTCCTGTCACAATGATTGACGCTCTTAGCTTCCCTCTTGCCAGTGCATAATGAAAAAGTTGTTCCTGGTCAACAGGACCACACCGGTAATATTCCGGCTGGCCGCTTCGACCAGTCCCCGGCTTTTGATTCTATAGTAGCGGGCCTCGCCCTCGCTGCCTATGGTTATATCCTTTTTCCACACCTCATGGTTTTTGAATTCCGGCAGCCGGTCGGCAGGCGACGCAAACCGCTTCTCCTTGCGCGCGCGCACGATCATTTGTGCCGTCTCAGCATCCATGCCCTCCAGCAGCTGCAGCTGCGCTGTCGAAGCGGTATTGATATCGATTTTAAACGTGGTAGAGGTGGAAAATGTCGTAAAAATATTCACCAAACCGAGGTTGCGCTTCTTTTGCTCGTCCTGTTCATCCCGCGCTGCCGCTTTTTCCTGCTGCTGAGCCACCGCGTCCTGCCCCCCGTCTTCTCCGGTGAGCAGGGCCTGCAGTTCATCAGCACCAATGCTGGCAGCATGCTCCGGGTTACCGGCATCACCATAGAATATCCGTTCGTCAATGCCTTTAACCAGCAGCAGGTCTTCAATCACCGGCAGATCCCCGTCCCGGCACGCATGGGGTTCAGCCAGGGAGCGGTAATAGTCCTGTTCAGCGCCGTTTACCCCGGTGATCTCGTGGTCAGCGTCCCACCAGTCGATCATGGAATCGGCAACCGTATCGCGCTCTTCACCTTCCAGTCCGATTTTTTCTTCGAGCAGGGCTTTCAGCTTGGCCGGGTTCTTTTTCGCCTCGCGTAAAAATGCATTTATGCCAATCTTATTATTCTCATCTTCAATTGAGACGGCGCAGGTATAGTCCCCAAAGCTAAAGTTTATGGGTCCTATACCGGGCTCCCAGACCAGCGGCGGCGCCTCCTTGTCCGGTTCTTCCAGGGTGCTGCGTGACGGCGGCCGGTTCATGTTTCTCATCAGTTCCACAATGGCCTTGTTAATGCCTGCTTCAGCACAGTAGGCAGCCTGTTCGCCGTCCCTGAAGTTTCTGGTGATAACGGTTTCAGTGCGCATGGTCCAGGAAAACTCAGCACAGATAACGGTGAGCAGGGTTATGACCCAGAGCACCAGTAACAGTGCAATGCCCTTGTCGTTGTTCATGATAGTGCGTATCCTGCCTGCGGCAGGTGCTTGAATATCCGCAGGCCCTCAGCAGGCTGTTGAAAAACGCCCATCTGTCCCGACATGCGTCGGGATTTACCTCTTTCCCGATAGCTATCGGGATCGTTGCGGCGTACCCTGAAGTACGCCTCACTTCTCAGGATTTCGGGAGCCTTGCACCTGTGCATTTTTGACCAGCCTGGGAAAAACAACTTTTTCAACAACAGGCTAGATGCCGTAATTGTACATGGTGGCAATGGTATCAAGCCCTATGGGAATGATAATCTCCTGATTGAACACTCTGCCGTTACCCATATCAAAGGTCAGGCTCACCTCGACCGCGCGCGGGAGGCGCAGCTCTCTGTCGACTTTTGTCCGGGGATCCCAGGACTGCACCCATTCGCCCTTCTCATCCTTTTTCTTCTGGTCAAAATAACGAAACTGAATCTGTTTTACCGCAGGGTCAACCACTACTGCCCGGTCCTGGTCACGCAGTGAACGCTCTGCCAGGTCTTCTCCCAGGGCCAGGTCTTCTCCGGCCATGAGCCCGGAGCCGTTTTTCACCCAGAACTCAAGATAGGAAAGCCCGTGCAGAGAATGGTACAGGTTTGCTGAGGAGACAAATTTCAATGCATGCGGCTCACCAAAAAAAGCATAAAACTTTACGTGTTTGTCAAGCTCTCCCGGGGTCATGGTATAGGGAAAGCAGGAGCGGATTTCCCGATACAGGAGATTCGTAACGGCGCGGATCTTCTGATACAGCTCCAGATCGCGCTCACCCTTTTCCCAGGCGCTGGACCCGAGACGAAACGAGGAAAAGATAACGCCGATCACCAGTGAAAAAATAGTGATGGCAAGCAGCATCTCTATGAGCGTAAACCCGCGCAGATGGCGCTGTCGCACCGCACGGAGAACATTTAGAAAAACTGGTTGCCTTGCTTCCATTCTTTTTTTCGGACCGTCTTTAAAGTTGTTACTGATACCTGCCTGATGCGTTCGCCCACGCGCCATTTCACTATTGACTCAAGCTGGAAGGTTTCTATTTTTAAGTTCTTGTAGGCCTGCTCATCTTCAGGGGCTGCTTCGTGCGTATAGGGCACAATCCGCGTCTCCCATTCATAGCCGTCGCCAAAGGTTCCGCTTTGTGCTGATTCAGCCAGCTCGTCCGCCATCTTTAATTCTTCCAGCTTCTGCTTTGCATGAAGCATGGCCCGGGTTACCTCCTGAGAGGTGGTGCTGGCCCGGAGGGCTACGGAGAACTGCAGCAGCAGCACCGTTACGGTAATGGCCAGGATCATGACGGCCAGCAATACTTCCAGCAGCGTAAACCCCCCGTCGCCGCGGGGCGAGGGGTCAGGATTCCGGCTCTTCAAGGGTTACCACTCCGGTTAAAAAGGCAACGCTCACCCGAAACTTTCGGTCCCGGCTGTCGGCAAGCACCAGCTCCCCGCCCTGTGAGGTGCCATCAGGATAGAACACCATTTGCGCCAGCTCCTCTTTGGTTGCGGTTATCTCTTTGCCGCCGACCGTAATCTCCGTGAGGGTAATGCCCTCGGGAAGAGCAACAACTTTTATTTCCGGCTTTTTTTTCGCTGCCTCCACAGCGCTCTCTGCTTCCATGCCCGGCGCTTCTTCCGCTGCTTCTGTCTGGTCCGGGGTCAGCGGCTGGGGGATGCCGCAAATTACGACCCGGTTGTAATCACGGTCAAAGATTACGCTGTAAGGCTGCGAGCGGTTGACTGCCTGGCTGCGGGCATAGCGAAGCGCCGCGGCAACCTTTTTGGCAGCGGTCTTCAAGGTCAACCCGCTTAAGCCTCTGGTGACCGCGGGACCGGCTAACGCAAGGACAAAACTCATGATCACCAGGACAATCATGAGCTCAATCAAGCTAAAGCCTTCGCCGGCCGGCCGCGGGCTCATGCTCTTCATGCCGGTTTTCTATCCTTCTTTCTCTTGTGCACCCAGCACCTTCCAGCTCACAATATCGGCATTCTCTGCCTCGCCGCCGGAGGTGCCGTCCGCGCCATAGGAGATGATGTCATAATCGCGTCCGTCCTCGCCCGGGCACTTGTACTCAAAGGGGTGACCCCACGGATCAAGAGGAATCGCTTTAGGCAGATACGGGCCTTCCCATTTGGTATCGTCCACCTTTTTTACCAGCTCTTCCAAATCCTTGGGAAACCTCCCCATGTCAAGCCTGAAGGTATCAATGGCGGTGCAGAACAGTTCAATTTGTGCCTTGGCGGTCTTCTGCTTTGCCGAGCCCACCTTGCCGAACATGCGCGGCGCGACCAGGGCCGCAAGCAGCCCCAGGATGATGATAACAATTAACAGCTCAATGAGGGTAAACCCCTGTTCTCTTCTTCTGCGTTTCTCTGCATCGTCTCTTTTCATCTTTGGTAAATCCTCCTCACGTGAAAACGATAAATCCGGCGCCCTCCTGCAGCGTGCCCCGGGCACCCTACAGCGCTATATCATTAATGCTCAAGATAGCCCAGATGATTGACAGCACAATAAAGGCGACCAGGAATGACATGACCAGTATCAGCAGCGGCTCAAGCACGGAAATAAAACGCTTGACGGTGTTCTGTATATCCATATCATAGGTGTCGGCAACGCGTATAAGCATCTCGTCAAGCCGTCCGGTCTCTTCTCCCACTCGTATCATGTGCATTGCCAGGGAAGGAAAAACACCCGCTGCCCGCATCGGGCCGGAAACACCCTTGCCCTCCTTGGCGCCCTTGCTGATATCGGTTATCGACTGGGAGATGACCACGTTGTTAATAACCTCCTTGACGATGGTAAGCGACTGCAGCAGCGGAACGCCGCTGTTGATGAGGGTCCCCAGGGTTCGTGAAAGCCGGGCAACCTCTATCTTTAAGATCAGGGTCTTGAGGAAGGGAAGCTTAAGCTTAAACGTGTCCCAGGCCAGCCGCCCCCGCTCCGTCGCGCACCAGCGCTGAAAGAGTATATACAGCAGGACCCCCAGGCCCAGAAACAGCCACCAGTAACTTTGAACTGCGTTGCTGACCGAGAGCAGTATCTGGGTCGTCAGTGGCAGCGCCTTGCCCATTGACTCAAAGATCATGGTGAAGCGCGGTATCACGAATAACAGCATCACCACGATCACCACGGCCATGACGCACACCAGAATGATCGGATATATCATGGCATTCAAGACCGTGCTCTTGAGCTGCTGGGAGCGCTCCAGAAAGTCAAGCAGCCGCGTGAGGACCAAATCCAGCACGCCGCCCGCTTCTCCGGCCTTTACCATATTCACATACAGGCGGTCAAAGACCCGCGGATGCTGCGCCAGCGCATCAGAAAACGAGCGTCCGCCCCGCACATCCTTTAACACCTCCTGCACAATCTTTTTCAGCTTTTCATTTTCCGTAAGATCGACGAGTATTGACAGCGTCCGGTCCAGCGGCAGCCCGGCCTTTATCAGCGTGGAAAGCTCCTGGGTAAAGGCCAGCAGGTCTACAGCGGAGACCGTGTTGAACGGCAGCGCCAGGGAAGAAAACCGCATGGAGAGAGAAAGCTTCTGCCCTGCCGAGGAGGGGCTTATTTTAATGGGAATATAGCCCATGCTGTGCAGCTTGCTCACCAGCGCCCCTTCCTCGGGCGCGCTCATGATACCCTCAATGATTTTTCCCAGGCTGTCGCTTGCTTTATATATATACTCTGGCATGATAGCGTAGATGTAACCAGCGGTTAGAAAACGGTTGCGGCCGGCACCAATGCCGGCTACCAATTGTTACCTGCACGGCCGGCAGCGCAAGCCTCTGCAGGCCAGCACCGCTGCTGCGGCAGCATTGGTCACTCCACCTGCGTCACTCTCAGTACTTCAGAAATGGTCGTAACACACTTCTGGACTTTAGACCACCCGGATTCCCTCAGCGTCCGCATGCCGTGGCTTCGGCCCTTTTCCTTGATGGTCTTGCTGTCTGCCCGGGAGAGAATGAGCTGCCTGATTTCATCATTGATCGGGAGCAGTTCATAAATGCCGGAGCGGCCCTTGTAGCCGGTACCGGCGCAGCGCTCGCACCCCCGGCCCCGGACGATGCGCAGATCACGCAGCGCTTCTGCTGACAGCTCCATTTCCTGGAGCATGCCGAGATCCGGGACATACTCTTCGTGACAGTGCGGGCACACCACCCGCACCAGGCGCTGGGCCATAACTGCCAGCAGACTTGATGACAGGAGGTAGTTCGCCATGCCCATCTCCAGCAGGCGCGTTATGGCGCCTGCTGCATCGTTGGTGTGCAGCGTGCTGAAAACCAGGTGCCCGGTAAGTGCTGCGTGGACGGCAATCTCTGCGGTCTCGGCATCGCGTATTTCACCGATCATGATAACATCCGGGTCCTGGCGCAGGATTGATCTCAGGCAGTGCGCAAAGGTAAGGCCGATGGAGGGTTTTACGTGAATCTGATTGACTCCGTGGAGCTGATACTCTACCGGGTCTTCAACCGTGATGATCTTTTTATCCGGGGAGTTGATTTTATTTAAGGCGCTGTACAGGGTAGTGGTCTTGCCGCTGCCGGTTGGCCCGGTTACCAGGATTATGCCGTAGGGCCGGGTAATAAGGTCCTCGAAGCAGGCCAGATTATCGTGCGGAAATCCGAGGTGCTCCAGATCAAGGATGATGCTCTCCCGGTCAAGAATTCTCATCACCACGCTCTCGCCAAAAAGGGTCGGCAGCGTGGAGACGCGGAAGTCAATCTCCTTGCCCATAACGCGCAGCATGATGCGACCGTCCTGGGGAAGGCGCCGCTCGGCAATATTCAGTTTGGACATAATTTTTATTCTGGAGATGACCGCTGCCTGGAGGCTTTTGGGCGGGGACTCCATATCATGGAGAATGCCGTCAATGCGGTAGCGCACTTTAAAGGAGCCATCAAACGGCTCAAAGTGGATGTCGCTTGCCTGCAGCTCTATGGCGCGGGATATGATCAGGTTCACCAGGCGGATTACCGGCGCTTCTGAGGCAAGGTCCTTCAGGTGGTCAACATTGTCATCTTCAATCGAGAGCTCCCCTTTTTCATCCTTGATATTTTCTATAATACGGTCCATGGAAGATGATTCGGTGCTGAACAGGCGGTCAATGGTGTCAAGTATCTCATTTTCCTTGGCCAGGGATAGTTCCAGGGCGAGGCCGGTAGACATCCGGATAGCATCAAGGGTCGCCTCATTAAAGGGGTTATAGATGGCGATGGAGAGGGTGTTGTCTTTAAGTTCCAGGGGAACAAGGCGTGCCTGCTTCATAAATTTTTCTGACAGGCTTTCAATAAAAAGTGTTTTACCCTGATAATTTTTCAGAGAGATATAGGGAATGCCGAAATAGTGGCCGAGGGTCTTTAACAGGTCTTCTTCAGAAATAAAGCCCATGTCAACCAGGCGCTGGCATATCTGCTGGGGCGGATCTCCCCCATCCTCACCGATTACCGTCTTCAAGATATCAGGAGTTATTTTATCCGATGAAAGCAGAATATCTGATAACGGGTCTGTTGCGGCAAACATTATGAGCTCATTACTTTCTTTGCTAACCCCGGCGCAGGACAATTTAAAATTTGCCGACGAAGCACCAGGATGTTTTACTAAAAAAGTAAAAACTGCTGTAATGACAGAAACTAACCATCAAATATTTAATTGTTTTTTATATCATACCGGCCAATAGGGAGTCAAGCTAATTGCCCCAGGACTTTCCCCAAAATTCAGTCATATAAAACCGGCAAACGGCATGGCCAAAGGGAAAGGGTAAGATAGAGCAGTGGAGCACGAGCGCAGGGGGGTTTTTAACGCCACAACAATAGTCTTAGTGGCTTAGTCACGACCCCGGTGGCGTACGTATCATGCACGTGGCAGGCAGCTTCCAGAGACTTCGACAGAGGGGAATGCAATCGGGTCTGGCAGGAGAGAATTCGCAAGGCACCTGCCGTGCCACGAAGATTAAGCGGTTTTGTTGTGGCTAAAAAACCCCCCTGTGCTCTCGTAACGACAGCAATGGAAATTTTGGGGAAAGTCCTGAATGGCCCCCCTGAAGGGCTGGCGGTCTCTGCGCAAAGAAAAAGATATTCATGCAATGCATCCTTGCAAATCCTGTGGATTGCGCTATACTGTTCACTTTGCAGAAGGAATCAGCACTCTTTAAAACCCCGCATGTTCCTGCTGCATCAGCCAGACTTTTCCGATGCATACCCGCAATTCTAAACTCCCATTCGGGTACAAAAAAATATAATACTATTCATAAGGAGGAAACTGCATGCCTATAGAACCCCATGGCGGTACCTTGATTAATCGCCAGCTTGAAGGCAAACAAAAAGAAAAACTGGAAAAAAAGGCGGGCAGCCTGGAGCGGAAGCGCTTAAACACCCGCGAGCTGTCAGACCTGGAGATGATTGCGACTGGCGCATTGAGCCCCCTGGAGGGTTTTATGACCAGCGCTGACTATCGACCGGTTGTTGACCGGATGCGGCTGGGAAGCGGGCTGCCCTGGACGATTCCCATCACGTTAAGCGCGGAACGCAAGGACGCGGAAGGGTTGAAAGAGGGCAGCGACGTTGCCCTGGTAAATGATTTGGATGAGGTGCTTGCGGTCCTGCACCTGGAGGAAAAATTCAGCTTTGATAAAGAACATGAGGCGCAGCAGGTGCTGCGCACCATTGATGACAATCACCCCGGGGTTCAGTATTTAAAAACAACCGGCGATATCTATTTAGGTGGGAAAATAAGCCTCCTGCAGCGGCCGGCACACGAGGAGTTCCATGCCTATCGCCGCGATCCGCGGGAGACGCGGGAGATTTTCGCGCAGAAGGGCTGGAAGAGGATAGTTGCCTTCCAGACCCGCAATCCTATCCACCGCGCCCATGAGTATATACAGAAATGCGCGCTGGAAATGGTGGATGCACTGCTCATCCATCCGCTGCTCGGGGAGACAAAAAAAGATGATATACCGGGGCAGGTGCGGATGGCATGCTATGAGGTGCTGCTGGAAAAATACTACCCGAAAACCCGCAGCATGCTTTCCATCTTCCCTGCTGCCATGCGCTATGCAGGACCGCGCGAGGCCATTTTCCACGCCATAGCCAGAAAAAACTACGGCTGCACGCACTTTATCGTGGGCCGCGACCATGCCGGGGTGGGCAACTACTACGGAACCTACGATGCCCACTATATCTTTGATGAGTTCAACCCGGATGAGATCGGCATCACGCCGCTCTTTTTTGACCACACCTTTTACTGCCGGACCTGTGAGGGAATGGCTTCGAGCAAAACCTGCCCCCACGATGCACAGCACCACGTTTTTTTAAGCGGCACCAAGGTGCGCGAGATGCTCATCAGGGGCGAAGTGCCGCCCATGGAATTTACCCGGCCGGAAGTGGCGCAGATTCTGATTGCCGATATGAAAGACGCACAGTAACCGCACCGGTGAACGGCAATGTCTGAAAGAAAAGTGATCGTTCTGGGCCTTGATTGTGCGACCCCGCAGCTGGTGTTTGACCGGTGGGCACACGAGTTGCCGGCACTTTCTTGGCTCATGCAAAACGGGGCCTACGGCCCGCTCAAAAGCTGCATCCCGCCGATTACCATTCCGGCATGGCTTTCGATGATGACCGGCAAAGACCCCGGGCAGCTTGGGTGCTACGGCTTTAGAAATCGCTCAGACTATTCCTACCAGGGCCTGAGCTTTGCCACGTCAAAGATGGTGACCGCAGCCACGGTGTGGGATATTCTCGGGTGGGAGCAGAAACAGGTAATTCTCCTCGGCATTCCCCAGACCTATCCCCCCAAAACTGTTTCAGGCCTTATGGTGAGCTGCTTTTTAACTCCTGATACCTCCTGCGAGTACACCTATCCACCGGAACTTAAGCATGAAATAAAAGAGGTTGTTGGAGACTATATCCTGGATGTTGATCATTTCCGCACCGAGGAGAAGGAGCAGCTGCTCTCGCAGATTTATGCCATGACGGAGAAGAGGTTTGCACTTTTCAGCCATTTTCTTACCACCAGGCCCTGGGATTTTGCCATGATGGTGGACATGGGCATGGATCGCATCCATCACGGTTTCTGGAAATACCTCGATGCCGCCCACCCGAGCTACCAGCCGGGCAGTCACTACGAGCAGGCGGTGCTGGCCTATTATAAGTTTGTTGATCAGAAAATAGCTGATATTATTGCCCGCCTTGATACGACTACCGCCGTGCTCGTTGTTTCAGATCATGGTGCCCAGGCCATGCAGGGCGGGATTTGCATTAATGAATGGCTGATCAGGCACGGCTATCTTTGCATTGCCGAGAAGCCGCCCGGGATCGTTCCGCTATACCGGGCAAGAATAGACTGGGCCCGCACCAAAGCGTGGGGAGAAGGCGGTTATTACTCCCGGATCTTTCTCAACGTGCAGGGCCGCGAACCGCAGGGGATTATTCCCGCGCATGACTATGAAACCGTCCGGGACGAGCTGAAAGAAAAGCTGGAAGCGCTCACCGATGAGGCGGGAAGAAACATCGGCACCAGGGTGTTTAAACCGGAAGAGGTGTACCGGCAGACCAACGGCATCCCGCCTGATCTCATCGTGTACCCGGGCAATCTCGCCTGGCGCTCGGTGGGCAGTATCGGGCTGAATCGTATTCACACCTTTGAAAATGACACCGGCCCTGATGATGCCAACCATGCTGAGCAGGGCATCTTTATTTTGTATGATCCCGCAACCACCATCCACGCTTCCACGCATTTGCGCACGGATCTGTCACTGACCGACGTGGCGCCCACGCTGCTCAGCCTTCTCGGGGTTGCCGTGCCGTTGGATATGGAAGGTAAACAGTTGACCTGTTCTGAAAACGGGCAAAACAACGGTGAGCAGGTTTATTCACAGCGGGAACAGGAAA
>JAPLIX010000351.1 GCA_026388865.1 Pseudomonadota bacterium
GATAGAGAAGTGGAGCACGAGCGCAGGGGGGTTTTTAACGCCACAACAATATTCTTGAGTGGCTTGCGGCACGACCCCGGTGGCGTGCGTATCATGCACGGGGCAGGCAGATTCCAGAGGCTTCGACGCAGGGGAATGCAATGGGGTCTGGCAGGAGAGAATTCGCAAGGTACCTGCCGTTCCACGAAGATCAATCGGTTTTGTTGTGGCTAAAAAACCCCCGTGCGCTCGAGTAATGACAGCTATATAATTTTTGGGGAAAGTCCTGTCTATTTTTATCTTGACTTATTACCGTCGGTCGATTAAAACCTGAGTTGACGGATGTAGTTTAAGAGAATATATCCTGACAGAAGATACCGTAACCTCATCTAAAGGAGATCGCTATGGCAATTTTATTAAGCATCATTGTCGTTCTAATCCTCGCAGCAGGTTCTTTATATGCCTTGTTTAAATATAAAAACCGGCCGCTGACGCCAGACTACTACGCATACTTTAAAACACAGGACACAGTGCCGGTGGGTAAGGTGGGCATTTTCTCCACCGCGCTCATCATGCCGGAAAACCACAATCATGCTTTCTTTCACAATATTGTTCTAAAAATTTTTAAAGTCATCATCCCCTGGCCGTTTCGCCTCCTGGCCATCAAAGATAACGGTGTGGCTCTACTTGATCCGCACCATGTCCATGCCCGTGAGAAATTTGAGCCCACCCGTCTTGAAGATGCGGCCGGCAATGACCGTGACTTTGACGGGGTACCGTATATTCAGAAATACAAGGAAGGCAAGGTGGCATGGATGCCGCCCTCTTCACAAATCTATCTTGATCATGGGTATTTCCTCTACAAAGGGCATCCCTGTGGAGAACCAACCCTGTGCGGCAAAGTTGCCGGCAAGTCACGGCTCTATTATTACGGCCACGGAACTGTTCAGCGTAAACTCCCGCACTGGCAGGAAAGCTTTAAAATAATCAACGGCGCATTTGAACGCATCCAGCAGAAATACAAGAATGTTGAATGCCGCTCGGAAACAAATATGTTTCTCCATGAAATGAAACAGAAACTGCATGAGATGCTCGACGCGGGTTGCGAGACCATACTACTTACATCGCCCATGGCTGTCTATTCCCACTTTGAGGAGTTCAACTCCGGGTTCCGCCATTGCTTTGAGTATATCGAGGAATGGGAGCATAAGCATCCCGGCAAAAAAATAAAGGTCATCATCGCCCCGCAAATGGGCAACTATCAGCCGCTGCGCCAGGCATTCCTTGACATGCTCAAAGACCGCCTGGACACGATTCCCGAAGGGTCAAAAGTCTTTATTGCCGTGACCGTGCATGGCATGCCCTGGGATAACTTCCCCTGGGAAGCATGGCTTGAGCTGGCGCCGGCCTACCGTGATAAGCTGTTTGAAGAGGTCAAAGCGTTCCTGGCAAAATATAAATTCTCAAAAACCGAGGCAGTTATCTGCCAGGATGAATTTTCAGACCCGATCTGGGACCCGAAGCAGAAATATCTCTCCACCAACCGCGCCTACTGGAAGGCAATCAATGACGGCTATGACTATGCCATCGGTCTGCCCATAGAATTTTTTGCCGAGAACTCTGACACGTTAATGCACCATGCCATGAAGTGTTTTGAGAAATTCGACAAATATAACATTGACGACCCCATTGATTATCCTGACTGGTCTGTTCCCTATACCCGGGAACTGGTGCAGGGCAAGACGCACGTCATTTACAACGGGGTCCCGGCAGGAAAATACCAGAAGCACGTGATCGAGGCATATTTTCAATCACTTGATGCAGTAATGGCAAAGCGGAAAGCAGCCTAGCAGCAGTATGAAAATAAACGTTGCAGTCATTGGTGCGAGCGGCTATTCAGGACTTGATCTGGTGCGGCTGCTCTCGCAGCACCCGCAGGTGAAGCTCACCGCCGTTACCTCCGAGCGCTACGCGCAGCAGCCCCTTGACCGGCTCTTCCCTACCCTTTTGCCGCGGCTCAATATCCTCCTGGAGCCCCTGCAGCCGGAGAAGATTGTAAGGAAGGCTGATTTCATATTCATCGCCCTTCCCCACAAGGAAGCCATGGAGGTCATGCCCTTTTTCATGCAGAGCAAAAAGCGGGTGGTTGACCTGAGCGCTGATTTCCGTTTCAAAGACCGCCGTCTCTATGAGAAGTGGTACCAGAAGCACAGCGCCCCGGAGCTTCTTGCGAGCGCAGTTTACGGGCTTCCGGAATTAAATCGCGCAAAAATTAAGGCTGCACGGCTGGTGGCCAATCCCGGCTGCTACCCGACGAGCGCCCTTATTCCCCTGCTGCCGCTGGTCCAGGAGGGACTTATTGCTCCGGGCGGCATCATTGTTGACTCGAAATCAGGGGTCAGCGGTGCGGGACGGAGCGCGAATGTTACCTCGCTTTTCTGCGAGGTAAGCGAATCCTTTAAAGCCTACAGCGTTTCCAACCACCGCCATCAGCCGGAAATTGAAGAGCAGCTCAGCCTTGCTGCGAGAAAGCCGCTGGGCATTACCTTTGTTCCCCACCTGGTGCCCATGAACCGTGGCATACTCAGCACCATCTATGCTGATTTGAAAAAGCCGCTGAGCCTTGACGCGGTCAGAGCTGTTTTCAAAAAGTATTATGGGAAAGAAAAGTTTGTGAGGATTTTTCCTGAAGGAATGCTGCCGCAGACCGGATGGGTGCGGGGTTCTAATTATTGTGATGTGGGATTTGTGCTTGCAGGCAAAAAGAAGCTTATCATTATCTCGGCCATTGATAACCTGGTGAAAGGGGCCGCAGGACAGGCAATACAGAACATGAACATCATGCTGGGGTTTAAAGAAGACACGGCGCTGGAGCAGATACCAATATACCCGTAAACGGGAATAAGTTGGTATCGTTCATAAGTGTAGGTATCAATGGATGCTAACCGATAGAACCTGAATCTCGAAGAAACCTTTGCTACCCAGTTTTTCTTCTCAGAGCTGTTTTTGTTTATCCATTAAGTAATTGATATATAATTATTATATTTGAAATGATGTTAATTAACGTATCAGACCACTCCCGGGAAATTATCCTTAGAAAGGAATTGTGTTTTGTTCAA
>JAPLIX010000210.1:0-367 GCA_026388865.1 Pseudomonadota bacterium
AAAGCTGCTAAAGCTAAAAGGAAGAGAACTGCGGAAGGTTAAAGTGAACTTCTTAGAAAACTTATAAAATTGACTGGACTGTTTTATTGTGGCGTTTAACTTAAATGCTGTACTTTTTCCTCTATTGCGCTCAGTCTGTCTTGAAGGTTTTTAAACCGTTCCTTCATTTCCTGTATCTTTTTTTCCAGTGTATCTTGCTGTTTGACCTTGCCTTCCAAAACTTCTTCAATCCGTTTAATCCCATGCACTATGGAATAATATTCATCCTCCAGGCGGTCTAATCGTTTATATAAAGAATCAAAATGACCAAGAATACTCTTAAAGTTATCATCATGCTCAAGCAGCTTGTGTTTAATAACAGAGAATT
>JAPLIX010000210.1:398-927 GCA_026388865.1 Pseudomonadota bacterium
AGCATTTTTTGGTAAAAAACTAATAAACTGTCTGCCAATTCTTTTTTCATATCAGTAACGTATTAAGCTATTCAAAACATGTTGTGCTAATAACATCATCTTCCACATGGCGTATGACAATCTCTGCACATTCAACATCTTTGATCCATTATATCCATAAACAATATAGGCTTGAATGTTATTTATTGTCAATATAGATCTATTAGTCACTAAATATAAAGGTCGGGATACACAGATGGGTAACTAAAAAATTTAAGCCACCTGATAAATCACAGGAGGATAAGGGGATGTAAGAGGCGTTTGCCACTGATGGTTTTCATGGTTAAACAGACAGTTCCATTACCTTGTCTTTTTTGCCGATTTGAATTTTGTCCATCTCAATTGATAAACAGCCCTCTACCGCATCATAGATATTTTTTATCAGCTCCTCCATGTCCTCACCCTGCGTCATACATCCGGGGATGGCAGGCACTTCAGCCCATAACCCCCCTTCTTCAGCTTCGTGTATAATAACTTTAATTTTCATTTA
>JAPLIX010000210.1:952-3368 GCA_026388865.1 Pseudomonadota bacterium
GTTAGATTGTTAATGCGGCAGCAAGTTTGCTGACCACATTTCTCGGGGAGAGACTGCTACTGGCAATTTCCGAGCGGGAAACGGAAACAAAGAAAATAATCGAGAGGCCAAAAACTTCTAAAGCTAAAAGGAAGAGAGCTGCGGAAGGTTAAAAATAAACCGCTGATGACATCCCGTGCTTATGGGTATGCTCCCAGCCAAATAATATTATTTTTTAAAGCACTTTTTGATAAGGCAGTAACCAGTTTCTTATCAGCGGTGACCAGTTTCGTTTTATAGATTGTGGAGAGAGCAACATACAGGGCATCATAAACTGTGATAGTATACATAACACCAAGATCAAGTGCTAATTGAATGATTGGCTTTACCGGCTCTATAGTGAGCGGGAAAGATGCTATTGCCGCGGATATTTCTTTTACCTCCTGGAGCGACAACTCCTTCAAGCGATGTTTCTTCCAGAGAATGTTGCCGGTTTCAGGATATATAAGATCCGGTGCTATCAAGACTATATTTCTTTTCTGCACATCGTTAAAAAGTTCGTCTGCCTTTGGGGAAAGTATTTCAGGCACGTATAGCTTGATAAGAACGCTGGCATCAATTACAAGGTTCAACGGTTTCTGTCCTCCCGGAGAAGTTTACCGCTGTCGCTGTGGCGTATCTGTTTTTTCCTCAGCTTTTCCCTGATTGCCATGGCAGTGCCGACAACATCAGCAGCTGCATGTTGAGCGGTGTGCTCGATAAGTTCCTTTAATTCCTGCTGCAGCGACCTGTTGCGTTTTTTTGCGGCTGTTTTGAGCTTATCGAGAGTAGCGGATGAAATGTCCCGTATAAGAACATTGGGCATAACGGTTCACCTCCGTATTGTAAAATGTGATAGCACTATGATAGCATATTAGGAAGAAAGGGGGAAGTGGTTTTTATAGATTAAATGTCCTCCATGAGAAGGTTGTATTGCTCAATAATTTTTAAGAGTTGTTTTATCTGATATGGGTTAACTTTGCCATCGACATTTTGCAGATTAATTAAATCAGGGACCTCCGGATGAATATAAATGTGATGACTTCCATTAACTCGATCCAGTTGAAAACCAAAAGCCCTGGCAATAGCTATGCTAACAAGAAACAACTTAGTTGATAGTTGAGGTTTGACCCCTTTTCGACTTTTCGATGCTCTTTGGGTATTATAGCCTTTTTAAAATGGCCCTATCCTATTTTTTCTGCCCCCGCTCCCAGATTTGAATCATGCGCGTGCCTTTCTCCTTCTGGGTATAGTCCCGCATCACAATGCGTGAAGGCGTTACTTTGGTTACTATCTTTGTCTCTTTAATCGCCTGCAGAAGCTCCGGGGTCATCTTCAGGGGAAGGGTCGGCAGGTAGATGTCAAGTGCCTCCTCAAAACCAGGGTCTTTATTTTTAAGAACCTGCGCGGTGCCCACCACCTGGATGCTGAGCGGCTCTTTAAAATAGTTGTGGTGCTCAAGCTGCTTTACGTAGGCAAGCGACACATTCTTGTTGGCTGCCATCTGGAACAGCTTCTCGGTCTGCTTCTCGGACATGGCATAGAAGGTGAGCGTTTTGGGGTCTATCACAAACTCAATGACCGTTGAAAGAGGTTTATTATCATGGGCTGTGCTGAGCACGTAAATCTCCCGGTAGTCACCCTTTCCCTTAACAATTTCTTTTTTCAATTTCTTCGCGCGGCAGAGCGCCGGTTTTACTTTTTTTCAAAGTCATGGTGGCCGCGGTGTAGGCATCCACCCCGTTATACACATGGCACTGCTGACATTTCAGCTCCTTGTCATAGGCCGGGTGCGCGGGCGGCACCTTGGTTGCCTTGGTATAGAGATATTTGGGGCCGCCTTTTTCCGCAGCAGGGCAGTAATCGGCAGTAAGCACCAGCACAGCGACGAGCATTAGCAACACACAGAGCTTTTTCATGGAACCTCCTCTTTAAAAAATTAACCACTGAGAATACCCGTCCTCCGTAGCACCCGTCTCCTCCCTATAACTGCCTGCCTTCCGCATAAAGCGTGCTTTGGAAGACGAGAGGATGATGGACTGCGGAGGGTGGACAGAGAACAAAACTCCTGCAAATATGAATCTGGAACTCAGGAACTCACGATGAAAAAAATAAAAATTTTCCTGATTTCCTGAGTTCCAGATTATTGCTACACCCCTACCGCCTTAAATGTTGCGCTGACGAATGCCTGAGCTTCTTCGATGATGCGGGCAAGGTGCTCTTTACCCTTAAAACTTTCTGCATACAGTTTATAAATATCCTCGGTGCCTGAAGGCCGGGCAGCAAACCAGCCGTTTTCCGTCTTCACTTTGAGCCCGCCGATGGACGCGTTATTGCCAGGTGCCCTGGTCAGCGTGGCGACTATTTTTTCTCCGGCCAGTGTTGCCGCCGAGATGTT
>JAPLIX010000210.1:3395-6508 GCA_026388865.1 Pseudomonadota bacterium
GAGATGTTCTCCGGAGAAAGTTTTTCCAGCACTTCCTTTTGCGCCGCGGTTGCCGGTGCATCTATCCGCTCGTACACCGGATTGCCAAACCGTTGCGTCAGCTCCTGGTAGTGTTCGCCGGGATCTTTCCCGGTCCGGGCGGTTATTTCCGCGGCCAGCAGGCTCATAATGAACCCGTCCTTATCTGTTGTCCAGACCGTGCCATCCATGCGCAGAAATGATGCTCCGGCACTCTCCTCCCCGCCAAACCCGCAGGAGCCGTCTATCAGACCATCCACAAACCATTTAAACCCGACCGGCACCTCGGACAGTTTTCTTCCCAGATGCTGTGCGACCCGGTCGATCATGCTGCTGCTCACCAGGGTCTTCCCCACTGCCGCATCCTTCTTCCAGCCGCTGCGGTTCTGAAACAAATACCAGATCGCAACCGCTAAATAGTGGTTCGGGTTCATGAGGCCGGCGCTGCGGGTGACGATTCCGTGCCGGTCAAAGTCCGGGTCATTGCCAAAGGCAATGTCATAGGTATCTTTAAGCCGAATAAGGCCCGCCATGGCAAAAGGCGATGAGCAGTCCATTCTGATTTTTCCGTCCTTGTCAACGGTCATGAATCTGAAGGTTGGGTCAGCGGTATTATTCATCTCGTCAATCTGGAGCCGGTAGTGCTCTGCAATCGGCTTCCAGAAGGCAAGCCCGGCACCGCCGAGCGCGTCGGCGCCGATTTTCAGGCCCGCTGAGCGGATGGCTTCCATATCAACTATGTTAGCCAGGTCTCTGACATAGGGCATTATATAGTCATAGTGACGGGTAGTTGCTACACGCAGTGCGCGCTCATAGGGAATTCGCTGTATCTCCCGGTTGCCGGTCTTTAAAAAATCATTTGCCCGGTTCTCAATCCAGCGCGTGATGATGGTATCGGCAGGTCCTCCCCGGGGGGGGTTATATTTAAAACCGCCGTTATCAGGAGGGTTATGAGACGGCGTAATGACAATCCCGTCGGCAAAACCGGATGTTCTGTTGCGGTTAAAGGTGAGGATGGCGTGGGATATGACCGGTGTCGGGGTGTAGCCTGAGCCCTGGTGAATCATGGCTCCCACCCCGTTTGCCGCCAGCACTTCCAGCGCGGTCGAGTGGGCCGGCTCTGAAAGAGCATGCGTGTCCATGCCCAGAAACAGGGGGCCGGTAATGCCCAGCTCTTTGCGATAGCAGCAGATTGCCTGGGTGATGGCAAGGATGTGGTCTTCATTAAAGCTGTGTTTAAGAGAAACGCCGCGATGCCCTGATGTGCCGAAGGCCACCTGCTGCTCCAATTGCGCAGCATCCGGATGCATGGTGTAGTATGCGCTCACCAGCCGGGGAACATCTATAAGCATCGAGGTCGGAGCAGGCTTTCCTGCTAACGGATGAACTGACATGGATGCACCTTTCACACTAACAGGCTGTTGAAAAACACCCATCTGCTGCGTTGCGCTCACCCCTCGTCATTGCGGCGTACCGAGAAGTACGCCTCATTCCTCATGATGTCGCGTGCCTTGCATCTGAATGTTTTTAACCAGCCTGAAAAAAACAACGTTTTAAGCTCTGTCCAGGCATACGATTCCGCCGTTTTGAAATTTTACCACGATCCGGTCCGTAGCGCCGGTTATTAAATAACTCACCAGTCGTTCCATAAACGGCAGGTGGCCGACGAGCATGACGTTCTCGGCGCCGGGCAGGCCTTTAGCTACCAGGGTTACATCATCCAGCGGATTCAAACCGCTCACCTCCTGAACACCCCCTGGCGGTTTCAGAAAATAGGCCATGATGTCAGCAGTCTGGCGTGCCCGGGTTTTGCCGCTGTGCTTAATAAGAGAAACTTCTATCTTATGACCCGCGGCAGACCTGGCAATACGCTCCACGGTATCTCTGCCTTCATCAGTAAGCGGGCACTCAGGGTCAATCTCTTTTGGCACGCTGGTGCCATGCTGGACAAGAAAAAGCGCCATAGAGCCGTTCCTCCGTCAGCGTATTCCTAAAAATTAACCACAGAGAACGCAGAGAAAATATTATTGTGCGATAAATTAACAGAAAGGCTGAGCCTATCTCTGTGTCCTCTAAATTATATTTTTCTTTATTTTTTCTGGCAAATTATATTAGCACACTACCTTTTTTCTCAGACATGCTCAAGAACTTCCGTATCACTACCCCTTCTATATATTTCATTCCCAGTCATTCTTTTGGAGACCACAGAGAATTTCTCAGGGCCCTCTGTGGTTTTATTTTTATAGAACTTTTAACTGTACCTGAGTCATTAGTGGACTTTCCCCAGAGATACCAGAATTGCCCGCAGCAGCGAAGCGCTGTGTCCCAGCTGCCGGTAGGCCTCATCTTTCGTCATGACGCGGTTTTCCCGCTTCAGCCTGAGCCCCAGATAGCGCGCGGTGTTGGCCAGGCGTGCAATCTCCCGCGCCAGGTCTTGCTCGAATGTATCCGGCCGCAGCACTATGTTCTGCATATTTGCCTTGATCCGGTCGCTGTTCTCAAAGATCTCGTCATCCACTATGCCGTCATTTTTATGGTGGTAGAGCTGATTGTATTCATCGTTGGGCAGGTTGTGAAACGGCTGGGAGAGATCCCCGGCATAGTGGGCGCAGTAGGCAAGATGATATTCAGCATATTTCCGGGCCAGGGTGCTTTTTTTATATTCACGAAGCGCTGCTATGATAGCGCCGTAGAGATGCCCTTCTGTATCGCGCGGGTCATTGTAGCGTGCCGCCTGGGAGAGCACCTGTTCCGGCGTTATCTCCCGGTTTTCATTATTATTAAAAATATCACCGGCAAAACTTACGCCGATTTCGCTGAAATTCGAGTCAACCAAGTTATCATAGTGGGTTGGACTTTTTTCCCAAGCAGCCATTACTTCTTCAGAATTATTAAAACCCATAGCTAAATTTTCTCCTGCTACAACATAATTATAGCCGACTTGTTTAAGCCAATACGCCAAATCCAAGCCTTTGGGGCTGATATGGGCAAAATATTGGCTCACAAACATGTCTTGGACTTTATCATAAGCCGCGTTGTTGAGCTGGGCATTTTCCAATAAAACCCGAGCGGATAAAGTATTTCTTAGTTTATTA
>JAPLIX010000087.1 GCA_026388865.1 Pseudomonadota bacterium
ACATAGACTTTAATGCGCTCGCGCTGCGTGTTGTTATAGATGCAATCACCCGGCTTGTGCTCAAGCTTTGAGGAGTCAGTGTGGCGGCCCAATAAATATTCCCTGGTGCCGAGGAATTTGTATTTATTAAAGCTGACCGGCCCGTCCCATCCCAGGTTATCAAAGGCGCAGAAATCGCCGCCGCCCTGGGGATCCTGACGCTCGCTGGTTGAGCGGCGCCGCACCCTGCGCACTGCCGGCTGCCAGAACCAGGAGTCATAGGCTTTGGTGCGGTCTTTGTAATGTATTTCCATGATGCGCATATTCCGGGTCTCCGGCGGCGCAAGCTGCAGCATGCTGAAAGCACGCCATATCTGTTTCGGGTTATCGGGAAATTCTGGAACCGGCGGAGTATCCGTCCTGCCGGCAAAGAAGCACATGTTGTTTCGTATCTCACTGCTCATGTCATATTTCAGCTTGCCGTCGATAATAAATCCCACGTCATGACCTTTATATGCATCGCCATAGTCACGGCACCTGAAGTTGTGCGCCATTTGCAGGGCATTGTCTTTTGTGTCAGGGAAGGGAACACCGGCAACCCAGTTCTCGATTTCATCGCTTGCGTTGATCTTGGCTGTTCCATAGTATTGCTTGGTCGCTTTAATATAGCCGGGTGTATAGGGCGCGGTCTCATAGGGGGTGACCACAAACCACCAGTCACCCCATTTTTTCGTGTCCTTCATGATAGCGTACAGGCTCTCCGGCATGAACTCCTTTACCTGGTCAACAGTGGCGGCAGTTATTTTTTTGCCGACAAAGGTTTTTTCCCATTCACGTACCTTCGCCAGTTCATCTCCCTGGTAGATGGCAGCGGGAAAGTTGATATCAGCAGCCAGCACCACATCCGGGACCAGCATGAAAAGCGCACACAGTAAGGCAACGAACTTTCTATATTCTTTTGTATATGACATCATGTACCTCCTTCCCGTTTATTAGAATTCGTAGGTTATGTCAAATGTTACGGTATCAAGCGGACCCGTGGGATAGCCTCTCACGGTTGACCCCTCACGATAGTCCAGATACCGGATCATGTAGGTCCAGCGGAACGTGGGCTTGAAGGCGGCCATGAGCGTATAGTAGCTTTTACCGGGGGTGAGCTGATAGGCTGCGTACAGGCCGACCAGGATTCTATCGTTCCAGAAGCCATAATCAATAGCCTCGGTCATGGTTGCCCAGTACTTGCGGCCCGGGGAATAAACATTGTACGGGAAAATCTGGTAGGTGTCCTTCTTGCTCGGTACCCACTCCTGAGCCAGCTGGGTAGAGGTGCTGAGGAGCTTGCCGCGGTTCCACGGGCTGAGACCGGGTATAAAAATTTTTCCATCCCAGGCAAGAGTGTCCGCGTAACGGTTATAGCTGCGGGTAACATTGTTGATACCCACGAGATCAGCACATTTTTTACTGAGTTCAGCGATGAACTCGTTTCTGAACACGCAGCCGCTCATTCTCACCGGAGTACAGGGGATAAGCGGAATCACGGGAGCAATGGGACGGTTAAAGGTGAACCCCACATTGTTATAGCGCTGGAAGTTTGTCACATCATTGGTATATGGGACACGCCCGCCCAGAGAACCGGGTCCGAGAGCTGCTATCAGCTGCGCCGGCAGGGCTTTGCCGGTTTTGTAGGTACCATTCGGGTTTTGCATATTCACGTAAAAGACGGTCCAGTCAAATCCCCAGGTGAAGCCCCTGATCCTGAAGCCTATTTGGGGGTTTTTCCAGGAGTCTGAAGGTGCGTCGCGGTAAGCGTTTAAGAAGAGCTCGTTGGGTGCCTTCAAGAGGTTAAATTGATCGGGGTGCATCAGATGGTAACCTGCCGGCCAGTTGTAATTCGGCTGAAAATCAGGGATAATAAGGCCCTCAAAGGTCATGTCTGCGGGCAGGCCGCGGGGGGTGTAGTACAGCCTGAACATCCACAGGCCGCGTTTTATTTCAGCAAAATCCGGGTAGCCGGGGTTCAGAAGCCCGCGCCCGTCAACGGGGTTGATGATATCGGCGGTGCGCTCAAACGAGGTCTCGCCCCAGGATATAATCTGCTTGCCGGCGCGGACCTGGAACAGGGAGGTCGTGTACTCAAGATAGAGCTCGCGGCAGACATCGACAAAGCTATGATAGGCGCGCAGCTGGCTGATTCCCTTGTCGCCGCTCATGTGCCGCACATAATTGTCAAAGCCGGTGTCGACCTTGTCGGCATAATCGTAGAACTGCTTCCAGACCCCGTAGGCATTCCACTCGTGGTCAGGGCACTGCTGGATATGATACATGGTCTCAAGCTTGAATGAGGTGCGGAAATTAAAGATGCTGTAATCGTAGAGCTGGCCGGGGGAGGTTTTATCTGCACGCATATTGAGCTGCTCTGAAATCTTGCCGTGAATGACGAATTTCCCGTCGGCAAGATCAATAGCTTGAGCGCCTCCTGCCATTACTGCCAAAAGCAGCGTGGAGAGTAAAATCGATAGATAGTAATGTCTCTTCTTCATAGGCCCTCCTTTAGTTTAATGGTTATTCAACACCCCTAAATTGTATGCTAAGGAACTTATAATAAAAATAAATCAGCATGTCAAGAAATTTTTAGCATAATTATATAAAAAATAAATCCCTATTTTCCCGGCACTTGGCCAGCGTTTTCAAGGAATTTCGGCTTGAAAAGAAGTATCAGCACCGGCACCAGAAATACCGCGCCGAGGCAGTTGAGGAACAGGATGACCGCCAGCATGAGCCCCATCTGCGCCTGGAACTTGAGCCCCGAGAGCGTCCACACCAGAAGTCCTATAACCAGGGTCCCGGCAATGGCAATGATTGACTTTGAGTAGCTGCGGATGGTGCGCATGAGGGCCTCGGTAACGGTGATGGACGGATCGAGCTTTTTCTCCTCCTCCACGCGCGCCAGCAGGTATATCCCGTAATCAACGCCCATGCCGATACCTGCCGCGGAAACCGGCAGGGTTGATATGGACAGGCCGATCTGATTGATGGCCATGTAGGCATAGGCCATCCAGTTGGATATGGCCAGGGGAATGGTGAGAATAAAGCCGGCCTTGAATGATTTAAACTCAACGGTGCAGAAGAAGAAAACCCCCAGCAGTGCCCAGAACAGGGTCGCGAGCTGCTTGTCCCAGACCACCTCGTTGATTGCCGCCTCAGTGCCGATGACGCCGCCGGCAAGCCGGTACTTGAAGCCCTCCGGCAGCTTGGACAGCTCATTGATATATTTTTTCGCCGTATCAATGGCGCGCTTGATGGTGGGCCCGGTCTTATCCGTATAAAAGACCACGATGTTGGTCTGCCTGAGCTTGGGGTCGATGAACTTGTTCATGTCCCCGGGGTCGCCGGACTGGGTGAGCCCGACCAGGTAGGCGTTAGCGGTCGCCGGGTCTTCCGAGAGCCCCATCCATTTCGGGTCGTCCTCATGAAATTTCTGCGGCATGACCATGAGCGGAGAAATGATATTCTGAAAGCCCGCACTGCCCGATTTCTTTGCCATGTAATAGGAGAAATTCTTCACATCCACCATTGAGCGCGGGTCGGTAAGGGCGCGCTGCTTGTCACCTTCCATCATAATATAGAGCGGGTTGATGAGGGGCAGGTTCTGGTTGATGCGCACGCTGTCCTGGTTGTAGCGGGAAGACGGGTAGAGCAGGTTTGACCCCACCTCGGCATCGCCCACGATCAGCTTTTCCGACCAGTAATAGGAAAAGCAGGTTATGACAATGCTGACTGCGATGACGATATAGCGCCCCTTGCCGACAATCCACGGGGCAAGCCAGTCGGCAAACTTGTTTTCCCAGCCCTTGCGCTGCTCATCCTGGATTTGCAGATGTTTGATGTGTTTGAGCAGTTTAGGGGATACCGGCACATAGGTGAGCAGCACCGGGGTCAGGATAAGGCCCACGATGACCGTGATGACCGACCAGAACGCTCCGGCAATGGCAATGTGCTGCAGCACCGGCACCGGCGTTATGGCCACGATGGCGACACCAAAGGCATCGGTCAGGATGCTGATCAGTCCGGGCAGGAACATCTGCTCGATAATCACCCGCACGCCCGCCATGGCGTCCTCGGTCTTTATGTATTCCTCATAGTAGCGGTTATAGAGCTGATGTGAGTGGCGGAAGGCCATGAGGGAGATAAGAAACGGCAGAACAAAGACCAGCGGATCAAGGTTATAGCCCAAGATGGCCATGAAGCCTAGGCCCCAGGTGCCGGAAACGACTGCTGCCAGAGGTACTATCCACACCGCCCACCACGAGCGGTACGCCATGTACAGAAGCACCGGTATGATAAGCAGCGTTGCGAGCATGATGTAGTTCATGGTGTCGATCATGCTGGCGACCACGCCCAGGTGCATGGGATGACCGACAATGGAGACGGTGGTATTTGCGTCTTCGGTCTTGGCGCGGAGGCGATCGAGCTCTTTTGTTATCCCGGCGTAGTCAAGGGCCTCTTCCTCGAAAAAATCAGCGTAGATAAGAGATTTTTTTGAGTCGAGGGAGACATAGGAGCCGTAATAGGCCTCATTGGAGTATATCGCCTCTTTTAATTTCTGCATCTCCTGGTCTGTTTTCGGCACCTCCGGCCACATGAGAGATGTTGCTTCGATTCCCCAGGAAGTGATCTTGGGGTTTTTCAGCTTGCGGGAAGCAATAGAAATAATTTTGTAACGGTCAATGCCGGCGATTGCCTCAAGCTCGTTGGTGATATAGCGTATTTTCCCCAGGGTATCCTTGTTGAAGATGTCGCCGTCTTTCACCGAGACCATGATAACCAGGAAATTGGCGCCGCCAAAGGTTTTGCGAAAATCATTGTGCACCTTGATATATTCATGGGTCTGGGGCAGGAGCTCGTTGAAATTGGTGCTGAGGGTGAGGGTCCGCAGCTTATAGGCAAAGAACACGGTGATAGCGGCTATTATCAGCAGTACCAGCAGGCGTCTTTTAATAACAAAGTCGGCTAACTTTTTTATGAACAGTTCGGTCATAGGTCTTCCCTTTAATAAAAGATTAACATTTGTATTTCATCATGCCGGGTTTCTATTTATGCGTTACGGGTATACCGGAAAGCATGGCCCAGGTTTTACCCCCGTCTTCTGTTTTGATAATGGTGCCGCGTGAGCCTACTGCCCAGCCATAGAGCCCGTCACAGAAATACATGTCGCGCAGCCAGAATTTGGTGTTGGTGGCATCGGCATTCAGCTCCCAGGTTCTGCCGCTGTCCGCGGAATGGAGGTAGGTGCCTTTTTGACCCACTGCCCAGAGGTTTCCCTCCCGCGCAACAATTTTATAGAGAGTGAGCTTTCTCTCTTCCGCCGGGTTCTTCAGTTTTTTCCAGGTGGCGCCGCCGTCCTCGGTGGCAATGATGGTAGAGTCCATGCCCGACGCCCAGCCATGCTGCGGATCGACAAACCAGACGCTGTAGAGCGACGGGGCAGGGGTTTCCCACTGGGTTTTATCCACTACCGGGATAATCTCGCTGCACTCCTGCTTTTGCCAGGTTTTGCCGCCGTCCGTGGTGTGATAGATGAGGCTGGTTTCACCGACAACCCAGCCGTTATTCTGATCCGTAAAGAAGATACTGTTGTAAATCTTGTCTTCACCTGAGCCCTGGCTGACCCAGGTGGCGCCGCCGTCACTGGTATGGATGATGGTGCCGAAGTCTCCCGCGGCCCAGCCGTTGCGCTCGTCGACAAACATTAAGGTAAAGAGATGTTTGGTCACGCCGGTTTTCTGCCGGGCCCAGGTTTTGCCGCCGTCAGTGGTATGCAGCATGAGGCCTTCCCGGCCGCTTATCCATCCAATAGCAGGCGTGACAAAGGACACGGCGCTGAGGTTGTTCTCAACCCCGCTTTTCTGAAACTCCCAGGTCTTGCCGCCATCCGCCGTGCAGACAATCACCGAGTTGAAGCCCACTATCCAGGTGTGCTGACGGTCAAGGCTGTCAACGGCAAAGAGATTGTCCGTGGTAACGATGGGAAAGGGCGGCTTCCGGGGAGCTGTCGGCTGGACCCTGCTGCATGAAGAGACAACAAAGGCGAACAGGATGAGCACCAGGGTTAGCAGGCAATGTTGAGTTATTCTGTTGTTACCGTGCATGTGCATTGTGGCATACCTCGCTGAATATGGTGAATTATCTCATTCGTACTCC
>JAPLIX010000011.1 GCA_026388865.1 Pseudomonadota bacterium
AAAAACCATGATTGGTTAAAAGGAGGAGATTAACAATGCGAGGCGGCACTATTGGAAAAATAGCATGGATAGATCTCTCAAACAGAAGGATTGAGGTCATTGAACCGGATAAAGCTCTCTATGAACAGTATCTCGGCGGATATGGCATAGGATTAAAGCTTATAGGTGATGCACAAAAGGCCGGGGTAAAGCCTCTTGACCCGGAAAATACTCTGGGGTTTGCAACCGGGCCGCTGACCGGGACGCCGGCAGTAAGCTCATCACGTTATACCGTGATGGGGAAATCCCCGCTTACCGGGGCCTGGGGAGATGCTAATGCAGGAGGATTTTTTGGTCCTGCATTGAAGCGGGCAGGATTTGATGCCATCTTTTTTAAGGGTGCGAGCAATGCATGGGTTAATCTCTTCTTAGATGACGGTAAACTTGAACTGCGAGATGCTGCCCCGTATGTCGGGTTAGATACCAATGAACTGGAAGACCGGCTGAAAAAAGAACACGGCACTGATATCCGCGTAGCCTCGATTGGTCCCGCCGGTGAAAAGCGCTCCCTCATAGCCAGTATTATTAATGACAAGTGGCGGGCCGCGGCGCGCTCCGGCTTAGGGGCGCTCATGGGCTCAAAAAAGCTGAAAGCTATCGTCGTTAAAGGTACCGGCAAAATCCCGCTGGCAAATGAAGAGATGGCCCAGAACCTGCGCAAAACACTTATTGCTGCAGGCCAGCAGAGTCCGACATTTCAGCTCTTCTCCAATCTGGGCACCTGCGGCGTCACTGCCATGTTTGCCGCCATTGGCGAAACGCCGGTTAAAAACTGGGCAGGAATCGGCGCGATAGATTTCCCCAACGCGGCCGCCATCAGCGATCAGAGTCTGCTTGCCTATCAGCAGAAAAAATATGCGTGCTGGGGTTGCCCCATTGCATGCGGCGGCGAAGTGACCGTGGGGAGTGGGCCCTATGCCTGTAAAACCCACAAGCCGGAATATGAAACCCTGGGCGCGCTGGGCACCTTGTGTCTCAACGACAACCTCGAATCCATCATCAAGGTAAACGATATCTGTGATCGCGCCGGGATTGATACCATCTCCCTCGGGGCAACGATCGCCTTTGCCATTGAATGTTACGAGCAGGGCATCCTCTCAAAGAATGATGCTGATGGCCTGGAGCTTACCTGGGGAAACCATCAGGCCATAGTCGCGCTGAGCGATAAAATAGCCCGCAGAGAAGGCTTTGGGGAAATTCTTGCGGATGGAACCCGTGTGGCTGCGCAGAAGATCGGTAAAGGAGCGGAACAATTTGCCATGCATGTGGGTGGGCAGGAAATTCCCATGCATGACCCCCGCTGCACTCCCGGCTACGCCACGAGCTACTGCGCCGACGCCACCCCCGCACGCCACATGCAGGGCGGCTCAGCATTTCTTGAGAGCGGATTTTTCATCCCCGGCATTCCTTTCGAGCCGGTTGAAAAATACCAGTACACCGGTAAAAGCGATCTGCACCGGTATATGAGTAACTTCTCCCATGTAATCAATGCGTCCGGTATGTGCTACTTTGCCTTTATGGTGTATGGCGCGGACACGATACCCCAGTTCCTGGAATATGCGACCGGTCAGCCCTATTCCCTGGAGCAGCTTCAAACCATTGGCGAGAGAATCGGCACCATGCGCATGCTCTTTAATATCCGCGAGGGAGTCAAGCTTTCTGACTGGAAAATTCCCGGAAGAATGATAGGAATCCCGCCGCTTCAGGACGGACCGCTTGCTAATATAACCATTGACGCCAGGACGCTCATAAGCGACTACCTTGGTAAGTTGGGATGGGATACGGTAACCGGCAAACCTTCTTCAGTAAGAATCAAAGAATTAGGTCTGGAGAGCATTGCTCAGGGTTTGTAACAGGCAATTCCGGGAAACAGATACTAACAGGTTGTTGAAAAAGTAGTTTTCCCACAGGCTGGTCAAAAACATCCAGATGCAAGGCGCGCGAAATCAAGAGGAATGAGGCGTACTTTACCGTACGTCGCAATGACGAAGGATGAGCGCAACGTAGCAGATGGGTGTTTTTCAACAGCCTGCTAATAAAATAACCCCGCAGCAGGTTTGCGGGGTTATTTTATTGCACTATTGATTTTTCCGGGGAGCTTTCGTGTAATGGTGCTGTTTTCCGGCAACAATCACCCTGCTTGTTTAGACACCCCAGAATGAATCAATCTCTTCAGTAGTAAAATCCCACACGGCGTTGTGCGGCGGTACTGGCTCCTCGAAAAATTCCGGGAGGCGGTCATGTTTATTACTGAACCCGGCTGCTATATTAAATTCATGTTCGGTGCGAAGTATTTTTCTGCCCAGTGTACGCCCATCATCTACCGTCATATCAAGATCATACTTGGCATTGATCATGTCAAACAGCAGGGAGAATACTTCCGGTTTATCTAATATAGCGAACATAACGAAAATACAAAGACCGGCGCTATCCATCAATGCAGTGCCTATCTGTAATCTTCTTGATAGCTCTACCTCCCCTTCCTTCCTCAAGGGATCAACGAAACCGCCGATTCTCAGGATGTTGACGGGAATACAGTACCCTGCAGTATGGTCACTGCCCATCGTTGTAGTCGCATAGGTAATGCCCATACCTTTTACCGGCCGCGGGTCATATGCTGAGAGCCCCTGATTTTTAACAACCGGTACTCTGGTAATGCCATAGGCCTTGCCGACTGCTCCTGCCCCTGAGCCGAGAATCCTTCCCAGCGGCGTGCCCTCACCTATTTCCCTCAATAGCCTGAGTGCGCCGGCACCATCGCCAAACGGAATGACCCCGGCTTCCATGGCAACCCCCATGGCTACCGCGGTTTCAATGGTGTCAATCCCGATATCGTCCAGCAGGTGGTCTGCTTCGGCAATAATGTCCAGATCATCTATACAGCAGTTGGCGCCGAAGCCCCAGATGGTTTCATACTCAAAACCTGACGTCACATAATTGCCATCCTTATCATTGTATACCTGTGAGCATTGAATGACGCACCCCGCATGACAGGCGTGATGCGGTTTCCCGTTGCGCTTTATAATAGTTTCGCGCATGGTTTCGCCGCTTATTTTTTCAGCTCCGGCAAACTGGCCATCGCGAAAATTTCTGGTCGGAAGCCCCCCCGACTCATTCAGAATATTCACCAGAACATCAGTGCCGTACATTTTGAGTGACTGACCGCTGACGGGATTTTCCAGAAGCGCCTTGGTAAACGCGCGGGCAGCCTTCTTAAACTTCTCCTTATCGATAATCTCTACATCGGGACCCTCGGCAGGATCGATGGTAATATATTTTATTTTTTTTGAGCCCATAACTGCGCCCAGCCCGCCGCGACCGTGGCTGCGGATATTTCCATCAGGGTCCTTTACGGAAATATTGGCGGCTGCCATACGCCTCTCGCCTGCCAGACCGATGGATAATATACCGATCTTTTCTCCATGCTTTTGAGTAAGCGTTTTCATTACCTCGTAGTTTCCCCTGCCGGCCAAGGCTGTCTCCTCCTGTATCGAAACACCATTCTTGTCAACATGGAGATTATACCAAGTGTCTTTCTGCGGCAGGCCTTCAATAATAAGAGCCTTGACGCCAAGGTTGGCAAAACACTGTGCCGCAGTCCCTCCGGCGTTGCTCTCTTTAATGGTGCCGGTCAGCGGGCTCTTGGCACCGGCTGAAAGCCTTCCTGAGTTTGCGCACATAGTTCCCGCAAGCAAACCGGGAGCAAAGATAAGCTTGTTGTACTTGCCCAGCGGGTTGCAGGTGGGCTTCACTTCCTGCGCCACAATGGTTGACGTAAGGCCTCTGCCGCCCAGCACACGCCATTTCTCCGGCACATCCTCAGATGTTGCCGTGAGTGTCGTCATGTTTACCCGGTAAATTTTCTCTGCCATAACTCCTCCCTTGTCCATTTCCTGGAAGTTTTAATAGATTCTCCTTTCCGAACGGGAGGCTCTGCTGTTTCCAGCACAACCCAGTGGCCTTTTGCCATGAGAAACTAATATCCTTTTAGGCTGCAAGGCTCGGAGATGCTTCAATATAATCAGGCAGATTATTCTCAGCATTTATATAAATATATCATGATTTCGGCAAAAGCAAAAGTCACGCCTTAAATTATTTCTATAACGGCTGGCATGCCGGCAAATGTTGCATCAGTAATATTCCGCAAAATCCTGGAGTCGCTTGGAAATAATGCCGGATCAATTATTCATAACAATAAAACCAAGACTCCTATAATGGCAACATAATTCTAAAAGCTCATGACTGTTGATGGTAATAAGCATTTCGTTTTGATACCATTGTCATCTCTCGTGTCTCGATTAATCTGCCTGCATAAAATTTATTTTATATTAATTTAATATTTTTAAATTACGTTGAATTTATATTCAATTAATTTCTTTAAATAATTCTTTTTATTTGATATGTAAAGCTAAGTGTACTGTATTCTGCAGCTTTATTTGAGATCTGCAGATTATAGTAGTAACAAGGGTATGTTGTTCTGAACAATCACTTTTTAAACGGAGGGCACATGAAAGCAAAAATCAAGGCTATTGTTCTCGCTCTAACCATCGGTATTTTTCTGGCCGGGGTAACCATGCCGGCGCTGGCAGAGGACAAACCTGCCGACACCATGCAGATTGTCAAAGATAAAATAAAGGCTGACAAAAAGTTGTTTGTCGCCGAGAACATGCAGCTCACGGAAAAAGAGGCCAAGGGGTTCTGGCCGTTGTATGATAGCTTTCAAAAGGACCTCGCCAAACACAATGAAAAGCTGCTGAAACTTATTGACGACTATGCGCAAAACTATGAAACCATGACCGACCAGAAAGCCCAGGCCCTGACCAAAGACTACCTGGCGCTTGAAACCGCCCGGCTGAAGCTCCTCCAGACATACGTCCCGAAGTTCAGCAAGGTGCTGGGCAATATAAAGGCCGCGCGCTACCTGCAGCTTGAAAACAAGATCAACTCCGTGCTGCGATTTGAACTTGCGGGAAACATACCGCTGGTCAAATAACTGAACAGTCAGGCGTATCAACAACAACTACTAACACAGGAGGGCTCGAGATGAAACCGTATAGTGCAGAGTTTTTTGGAACTTTTTGGCTGGTGTTGGGCGGCTGTGGCAGTGCGGTACTGGCAGCAGCATTTCCAAACCTGGGCATTGGTTTTATGGGCGTAGCCCTTGCATTTGGTCTGACAGTACTGACGATGGCCTTCGCGATTGGGCATATCTCGGGTTGCCACCTTAATCCGGCAGTATCCGTCGGACTTTGGGCGGGTGGTCGTTTCCCTGCCGGTAAACTGGTTCCATATATTATAGCGCAGGTCCTTGGTGCGATAGCAGCAGGCGGCGTTCTGTACATTATTGCCAGTGGCAAAGCCGGGTTCGATGTAACCGCTGGTTTTGCCTCTAACGGCTATGGTGCCCATTCTCCCGGTGGGTACTCATTGCTCGCGGCACTGGTCTGTGAAGTTGTCATGACGATGATGTTCTTGATCGTCATTCTGGGAGCAACTGACAAGCGGGCGCCGCAAGGATTTGCTCCGATCGCTATTGGCCTGTGCCTTACCCTGATTCACTTGATCAGTATTCCGGTAACCAACACCTCTGTTAACCCTGCGAGGAGCACCGGCGTTGCGCTATATGTTGGAGGTTGGGCGGTTGCGCAGCTGTGGCTGTTCTGGATCGCGCCGATTATTGGCGCGTTGCTGGGTGCGGTCGTTTATCGTTTCATTGGCGAAAAGGAAGCATAATTTCTCTAAGGTAAAACTTCTTCTTCGCTTCCAAAAGCTCTATACGCTAAAAAAGGGATTAGTCATTGCGGCTAATCCTTTTTTTAGCTGACGTTTAACTGAACTTATAATAAACGACAAGAGTGAATCGAAGACCCTTTAA
>JAPLIX010000223.1 GCA_026388865.1 Pseudomonadota bacterium
ATTACCTATAACTGATACTATTGGCAGGGTCAGTGAAATTATTCAATCGCGATATCCTTAAGTATTAGCACCATGCCCTATCAGCCAAGAACATACCGGGACAGTTTGAAGACCGACGGCCTGATTCATTTTTCAGTATTGATAAAGGAAACTGACCTTTTTATTGCCGCATCTCACAATGCTGAGGCAATAGCGCGCGAGGCTGTTTTAGATGTGCGCTTTAAAATTGAACAGTATATAGAAAAACATCCTGAGTTCCTGATCAGTCTGGTACCGCTCCCTGACGATGCATATGCACCTGATATTGTGCAGGCAATGCTGCGGGCTTCCGCTGCAGCAGGTGTAGGACCCATGGCAGCGGTGGCCGGCGCTGTAGCCGAATATACCGGCCGGGAGATTCTCAAATACTGCGATGAGGTAATAGTGGAAAATGGCGGCGACATCTTTCTGAAAGTCAACCGCGATGTCACGCTCAGTATATATGCCGGTGCATCTTCGCTGAGCAACCGGATTGGCATAAAAATAAGCCAGCCAAACAACGCCTGGGGAGTCTGTACTTCGTCTGGAACGGTTGGCCCGTCCCTGAGCCTTGGTACCACTGATGCGGTAACCATTGTCTCTTCATCAGCGTCTCTTGCAGATGCTGCAGCCACAGCAATTGGCAATCTGGTTAATGCTGCCTCAGACATACAGAAAGCCATTGACAGCGGAAAACAGATTGAAGCTGTTACCGGGATACTCATCATCAAGGATGAGCATATGGGCGTGTGGGGCAATATTAATCTGGTGGCATTATAAAACTAAACAGGCAAGGGGTTTAATGGCTCATGGTACGAGGGGCCCAAGATTCGATTGCGGAATGTTGAATGCGGAATTGTAAGAAAATATTCCACATTCCGCAATCCGCATTCTGCAATCACGTGGACCCTGGAAACCTTGAACCCTGTTTTCCACCCTGTAACACATCATTATTTTGAGGTCTGCTGTGAAAACGCTCTGGGCACCCTGGCGAATCAAATATATACTGGGCAAGAAATCTGAGTCCTGTATATTCTGTATTAAAAAAACAAAAGGCTACAAAAAGAAGCACCTGATTCTGTACGAAAGCACGTATGCAATGACCATCATGAATAAATATCCGTATGCACCTGGGCATTTACTGGTAGTGCCGAAACGCCATCTTAAAGATTTGCGGGAGCTTGCAAAAGAGGAACTCGTTGATTTTTTCGAACAGGTCCAACTATCCATAAGTGCTCTGGAACAGGCATTCAAGCCCCATGGCTATAATGTCGGGGCAAACCTGGGGAAGGCGGCTGGTGCCGGTGAAGAAAATCATCTTCATTTCCATATCGTCGCCCGCTGGAATGGCGATGCCAATTTTATGCCCGTGATTGGTCAAACCCAGGTGATGTCAGAGTATCTTGAAGATACCTATAACAGACTCCTCCCCTGTTTTGCAGGCATTGCTCCGGCCAAATAGTTTTATGAGCCTTAAAATCGCGGCATATCGCTGGTCTTTTTAAACAGGGTATCCTCCGCTATGGTGTTCCCTTCGATTAGTATTATCAAAAGTCTGCATATAAAACCCAGCAAAGCCCTTGGCCAAAACTTCCTCATCGATCAGCACCTTGCCCATAAAATTATTACCTCAAGTGATCTCTCTCCCGTTGATGTGGTTATTGAAATCGGCGCCGGCCTTGGAGCACTCACCACTATTCTGGCAGAGAAAGCAAAGCAGGTTATTGCTATTGAAATTGATCCTTTGCTCACAGACATCCTGCAGCGGTTTTGTCCTGCTGGAGCATTAATAACCATTATCAACGATAATATCCTCAATATTTCGTTAGCAGATTTTATTCAGGCACCTGCCAGGGCCGTCTTGGTCGGTAATATTCCCTATGCAATTACTACATCCCTCTTTACCCGGATTGCTGAAATATCCTGTCTCATGAGACGAGGTATCTTCATGGTGCAGAAGGAAGCCGGAGAGCGCCTCACCGCGAAACACGGGAATAAGAACTACGGAGTGCTTTCTATTCAAACGCAGCGGTATTTTAACATAACACGTCTTTTTGATGTTCCAGCCTCATGTTTTTTCCCTAAGCCGAAAATAGATTCAACGGTGTTGCGCATGGAGCCGGTGCCGGGTCGGGCCTGGGACACCCCCGGTGAGGATATTTACAGAGAGATTGTGACTGCATCGCTTGCCCACAGGCGGAAGACATTATCTAACTGCTTAAAAGCTTATTTTTCAGGCAGGGAAATAGATGCGGCAGTTTTAAAAGCCCGTTTACATGAGGAAGGGATCGACTGTTCAAGACGGGGAGAAACACTTTCGCTGCTTGAATTTGAAAAGCTCACCGCTGTGGTGACACAATTATCAGCAGACCTTCATCACCGCTGATTTCTTTATGAAATTTATCTGTGATATCATGCTTGGCAAACTGGCAAAATACCTGCGCATAGTGGGGGTGGATACTAGCTACTCGAGTTCCCTCTCCCTGTCCCAGATTATCGCGGCAGCTGCAGCGGAACAGCGCACGGTGTTGACGCGCAGAACCGGCCAACTGCTTTCAGGCCAGCAGATATCAGTCTATTTTATTCAAAGCAATTGCCCTCAGGAGCAATTACATGCTGTCATCAGGCATTTTAATCTGCAGCCGGACAGCTCCCGTTTTTTCACCCGTTGCCTTTTATGTAACGAATTGCTCGCAGCAATTGAAAAAGCTGCGGTTGCGGGAAATGTCCCTGATTATGTATTCAGTACGATAAACGATTTTTCGCAATGTCCCTGCTGCAGAAAGATTTATTGGAAAGGAACACATTACGGTAATATGCTTAAAAGGCTGGAGCAGGTATTGGGAGCAATGAAAGAAGGTACCAGGTAATAAATGATTTTAGGGAGTGGCGCACTCTGCCGGGTCCCCCTGAATTTTTGCTATTGCGTGGGGGATTGCGCTAAGGATTGTGCGGAGGTTTTCCGTGGCTCCCCGAGGGCTTCCGGGGAGATTAATTATCAGCGTCCCGCCCCGTATACCTGCGATAGCCCGGGATATAACCGCATGGGGCGTCTTTTTTAAACTTTCCATTCTCATGGCTTCCGCCATGCCGGGAACTTCCTTTTCAATAACCATCCGCGTAGCATCAGGAGTAACATCCCGCGGCGCCACACCGGTTCCGCCGGTGGTCACCACTAAATCAAGGCGCAGGTCATCCGCGTATTCGACCAGCTTGTGCGCAATGACTTCCTTCTCATCAGGTATAATTTCATATTTTTCTATCGTAGCGCCGATTTCCGCAAGCACCGCAGCCACGGCGGGGCCGCTGGTATTAATGCGTTCCTGACGCGCACCTTTATCGCTGATAGTTAAAATACCTGCCTTCATACTATCTTTAAAATTTCCCGCGGTTTTATACCTTACCCTGTTTGGATAGCACGCGCATGGCCTGGCGCGTAATCAGCGGGTTGACGTTTTTGTCTTTTGCGATCCTGCGAAGGTCCTTCTCCATAACATGATTCAGGAGCTTGAGCGATATGGTTGGAGGTGTTTTGGGGTTCGTTACCAGCGCAAGCTTAATTTTGTAATTCTGGAGAAATTCCTTCTTTAAAGTTATCAGCTTTATTACTTCGTCTGCGAGACTCCGGTTGGACGCGTACATGAGCGCATCATCCTCGGTCATCTTCGGACTGTTAATAATTGCGCTCAGGACAATTCTATTGGATTCCTTTATTAAAATATTGCGTGCTTCCCTGTTGCCGATGGTGGCCAGCCTGATTTTCTCACTTACCGACATCTTCATGATCTGGCCATAGAGGGACTCGGATATCTTGTGCTCCGGCGGCGCCCCCTTCGGTTCTTCCTTTTCCTCAATCAGCTCCTTGGGAAACTGTGACTCGTCAACAACGTTTTCGTTATCCATAGAGAATGCTATTAATTTTATTTTTCCGTTTTTTCGGTTTTTTCTGCCGCAATTATTTTTTCACTTAAATGGGCCGGAACTTCGTCGTAATGATCAAATTCCATGGTGAACATTCCCCTGCCGCTGGTGATCGAGGTGAGGTCTGTCGCATAGCGGAGCATTTCAGCCAGCGGCGCCGTTGCCTTGACCACCTGACCGCCCACGCCCTGATCCATACCAAGCACCCGTCCCCTTCTGCTGTTCATGTCGCCGATAATATCACCGGTCATTTCCTCCGGAACGGTAACTTCAACATTCATAACCGGCTCAAGCAGAATGGGATGGCATTCCATAAAGCCCTTCTTAAACCCCATGGAGGCAGCTATTTTAAAAGCCATATCAGATGAATCAACTTCATGGTAGGACCCGTCAACGACAGAAACTTTAATGTCAACAACCGGATACCCTGCCAGCACGCCCTCATGCATTGTCTCAGCAACGCCCTTCTCAACGGATGGTATATAATTTCTTGGTATGGACCCGCCCACTATCTTATCAGCAAATTCGAAGCCGGCGCCGTGGGGCAGCGGCTCTATTTCAAGCCAGGCATCGCCATACTGGCCCCGCCCGCCGGACTGCTTTTTATACTTGCCCTGTATTCTGGTTTTTCCTTTGATCGTCTCCTTGTAGGGAATTTTCGGGATGTCGGTTTCCACTTCAACGCCGAATTTTCTTTTTAATTTTTCAATCGTGGCATCCAGATGTATCTGCCCCATGCCGGAGAGAATAAATTCATGGGTCTGTTCTTCCCGTTGAATGGTGAGCGAAGGGTCTTCTTCTATAAGCCGAGCGAGCGCATTGCTCATTTTATCTTCGTCACCGCGGCTTTTGGGAGCAAGTGAATATGAAATGACCGGGCTGGGAAATTTAATCTTATCGAAAGACAGTTCATTCTTTTCATCACAGAAAGTGTCACCGGTTGTTGTCTCCCTGAGTTTTGCCAGGGCTACAATATCTCCGGTTATAGCGCTTTCTGTCGGCCTCTGCCCCTTTCCTTCCAACTGCAGAATCTGCCCTATCTTTTCCTTAACCTTTTTGGTTGCATTATACACCGTGCTGTCAGCATTCAGGGTCCCCGCAAAAACTCTGAAAATAGTAAGCTTTCCTGCGTATGGATCTGCAATGGTTTTAAATACAAAAGCAGCAAGGGGGGCGGCTTCTTTCGGCTCTAACTTCTTTTTTTCTTTTGTCTTGGAATCTAAAACCTCTAACGCTCCTCTATCCAGGGGAGATGGCAGATATTCTACCACTGCATCCATTATTGTCTTAATGCCAATATTGCTCAGCGCTGATCCGCACAGCACCGGAATGAGGGTCTGATTTAAAATGCCCTTTTTGATGCCGGTGCTTATTTCCTCCGGCGAGAGTTCCTGTCCGTCTAAAAATTTTTCCAGCAGTTCTTCATGTGCTTCAGCAACATCTTCAATCATTTTCTGGCGCTGGGCAGCAGCCTGCTCCCTGCAGTCATCGGGAATCTCGCTGTCTTTAAAATCTCCCGACTCATCATCAGCAAAAACAAAACCTTTCATTTTAACCAGGTCAACAATGCCTTTAAAATCGGCTTCCCTGCCGATAGGGATTTGCAGTGCCAGCGGATTTATTTTGAGTTTGTTTTTGATATTATCCAGGGTCGCATAAAAATCTGAATTTTCCCTATCGAGTCTATGGATCACAATCAGGCGCGGCAACTTAAACTCATTCAGGTAGTGCCATACCTTTTCAGTTATCACCTGAACGCCCGAGGTTGCTTCAATAACAAGTATCGAACCATCAGCCGCCTGAAGGCTGTTGTGCGTATCTGCAATAAAGTTTGCATCCCCTGGTGTATCAATTATATTAACCATGCACTTTTTCCAGTTAACGTGATGAAAAGCGCTGTTAATAGTTAATTGTCGTGCTTTTTCTTCCGGGTCAAAGTCCAGTACCGAGTCTCCGTTATCAACCCTGCCGAGACGATCGGTGGCTTTTCCGTTATAGAGGAAGGTTTCTGCTAACGAGGTTTTTCCTGATTTGCCGTGGCCAA
>JAPLIX010000235.1 GCA_026388865.1 Pseudomonadota bacterium
AACTATTGTCTCTAAAGAAATACAGACTAAGGATGATATATTTTAACAAATATTATTACATTTTACAGGCATGTTTTTAAAGTAGCAATAAAAATAACAAGGTAAGAAAGGTAAGGGGTCTACACTCTTGACAATGGCATCTGGTATTGATGCGCGGGGGAGTAAATAAGAGAAAGCGGTGAATATATTAATGTGAAAGAATCAGGGGTTTTTATAAGAGAGTTGCTGTGTTGCAGTGACCTTGGAGAAACAAAAAAAACTAAGAGGAAGTTTTAAAGCCACCTCTAAAAATGTCATTCTCGTGAAAACGGGAATCTATAACCAATTGAAATTACTGGACTCCCGCCTGCGCGGGAGTGACAGACGGGGAATTATTAGAGGTTACCTTAAGATATAAAGCGGCGAATCAATCTGACAAGAGTGTAGACCTCATTGATTTTTCTAAACCATGCTCTTGCACATCAGAGGATATTAGGTTACTGTTAAATCGAATAATTGACCGGTTTCATGCCTCGCAAGTTCCGAAAACATTCGGAATCAAGAGGCATGTATCTGAAAAGAATAATTAAACTCCGGGAAGCCCCCGCCTTGTGGCGGGGAGATTCACAAGTGTGAATCATACAAAGCAGTCAGCAGCATAAAAAAAGGAGTTGTATCGTGGGATTGATATCACTGCTGTTCAGCCATCCGGATCAGTTCTTGGTGCTTGCCGTATTGCTGCTCTATTCTATTATTGCCCATGAAGTTGCGCATGGATGGGTGGCCTATCTCTGGGGTGATGACACTGCCCGGCGCTACGGCCGGTTAACGCTTAACCCGGCCTCTCACATTGATCCGGTAGGCCTGCTCATGCTTTTTATTGTGGGGTTCGGCTGGGCAAAACCAGTGCCGGTAAATTACTATAAACTGGGAAACTCCCGGCTCGCGCTGATGAGCGTTTCACTTGCCGGGTGCGCGGCCAATATTCTTATCGCGATCATCGCGCTTTTTTTGCTGCAGTTTGAAGAGGTGAGCGCCAGCCCGGCTTTTTCGACCCCGCTGACGATACTGGTGCGCATCAATATCATCTTAGGGGCTTTCAATTTAATCCCTATTCCGCCGCTTGACGGGTCAAAAATCCTTATGAGTTTACTGCCTCAGGAGGCGCAGCATAACCTGGCACGGCTCGAACCATACGGGTTTTTTATTCTGGCACTACTGCTCTTTACCGGGGTCCTGGATCCCGTAATACGTTTTATGCAGAATTTAATTTATGGTTTTATTACGCTTCTGTTCAGCTTATTTACTTAGCAGGCGGGTGAAAAACACCCATCTGCTTTGTTGCGCTCATCCTTCGTCATTGCGACGTACGGTAATGTACGACTCATTCCTCAGGATTTCGCGCGCCTTGCATCTGGATGTTTTTGACCAGCCTGGAAAAACAACTTTTTCAACAACCTGTTAGAGTGCGGGGAAGCATGCGCGGCTGAGATGGCGCACACTGCCAGATGAAGTCCGAAATCTAGTTAGGCTGAATCCCAACTCTCGCATTTGATACATAAGCTGCACTTTCTCGCCTCTAATACCCACCACAAGATGTTAATTGTTTGTCCGAACAACCCCTGCCCATATATTGCGGCGGATTTTTCATTGACACACAATCATCACCGGCCTATACTTCATTCATCCGAAAGCGAGTTCCTATCAATTGCGCATCTCAAAGCGAGTTCTTATCAATTCCGTACCTTATTGCATGGTCACTTCATAGTTTGAATCACGTCTTTGTGGGAGGGAGATTCCACGAACAAAAAACTCTTGAAAGTAGGGTCTATATTTGTTTTTTTATTTCTTTTACTTTATGGAATCAGTTGTGCGCTGACCACAACCACGACATCAATTCCATTTACTATTCTGATCACTTCTTCATCATCTTCTTCTACGACAACAACCGCAATTGGACATTCTTACTGGAATAAATCCGGATCATCCTGGTCAACATATACTCCGGGTTCTTCTGCCAATATTCTGATAGATCAAAATTCTGAGCAATTATTAATTGATTCTGATCCGACGAATATGATTCAGATGTTTAATGCTGGTACTTATGAAGATGCGTCTAATAATTCTTTAACAGATGTTTTAGGATTAACAGTTTATCAGGGTAAATTATATCTTACGGCTTCTCATAGTCTTATGAATGATAATGGAGGATATATTTTCAAAACTGATGGTGCATCTGATCCGGTTCCTTTTTATCAACTTCCATTAACAAATGGAGAAAATAATCAGGGCGCTAGATTAATGAGAGTTATTAATGGAAAATTGTATGTTCCTGGAACAGATACAAATGGCTATCCCGCAGGGGTTCCAGATTCGGGTGGCGGGGGTGGAATTTATATTTATGATGGAACATCTAATACATGGTCATCAGAATATGTGACTGATGGTAATAATACTGGTTCCTATGGTGGTGTACAAAATTCACGGACTGATCATTTAGTAGATATTGTTTATTTTAATAATAAGTATTATGCAACAGTAAATTTTTCAAGTGGTGCTAATGTTGGAGAAACTGCTGTGGTGACATCTCTCACAGGAAATTCCGGATCATGGTCTATTAGTACTAATGTTAATCCCAGTATTACTAATGCCTTGAATTTCCCTTCCTCGTATTGGGGTATTACTGAACTTACAATTTTTGATAATAATATATATGCCGCTGCTGGAACTAGAATGGCAACCTTCGCTTGTAGTCAAGGCAGTTATAGTTGTCAATGTGAGAATGCATCTTGTTTAAATCCCAATCCTCTTTATGAATTTGATGGCACTAATTGGACTGAAATACCATATACTACACTTGGAACAACTGGTCCTGGTCCGAGTGGGAATACTGCTCCCGACCCGATAACTTGTTTTGCTGCTTTTAATAATGGAACAGCAAATAATTTATACTTTGGAACGACAAGTAAAATTTATCAATTTAACGGTTCAACAACTCCAGCCACTGTTGTTTGGCCTAATTCTGCAAATGTTTGGAATATGAATGTTCATAATGGAAAATTGTATGCCGGTATTGGGAACAATTATATTTCCGATCAATGTGGAACATCTGCTCTTAATGGTTGTAGATGGTTTGAATATATGGGAGACAATGTAAACAATGGTAATGCTCAAATTTGGCAAACTTCCGATGGCATCAATTGGACTCAAACAGCAGCTTTAACTACCGAGGGGGCAGTTTCCAGTGTTATTAGTTTTAGAGGAAGATTATGGGCTGGAATTTCTAACGGCCAAAGTAATCGCGGGGGAAAACTTTACGCTGCTCAATTATATAATTCAGGAACTTATGTTAGTGAACCATATGATACTCATAATACTAATGTTACATATACAATTTCTATACATCAAGATACCGTTCCTAATACAAATGCAGGAATTCAAATTAAAACGTCTGATACTCAAGATGGATTAAGTTCATTATCATTTACAGGACCCGGCGGAACTTCAAATCCAAGTGATCTTTATACTGATGGAAATCAGATTAGTGGTTCAGAATGGATTCAATATCAAGTCGTTTTGACTCAAAATAATAATAATAAATATGGCCCTGCGGTGAATTCTATTACTATTGATTACACTGGGACTCCTATTACCACTTCTTCTACGCCCACAACATCAATTTTACCACCAACTACCTCCAGCACGTCATCGACCAGTATCCAGCCTAGCACCTCTTCCACTTCATCTAGTACCACTATCAGCAGTAGTTCAACCAGCAGCTCATCTTCAACGACTACGGTAGCAAAAACAACATCAACGTCGTCAGTGGCGAAGACAACATCAACAACGACAGTGTCTGTTACTACTACTATTATAAGCACTACAACAACTGTAAAAGGGATCTGCCCGGCAACGAAAGCGCTGGGAGGGGATAGTCATGCAATAACCACCCTGGACATGTTGCGAGACCAGATACTGGCGAAGGCTGCGACGGGAAGTCAGTATATTGCCCTGTACTATAAACATGCCCCGGAGATTACCCATATATTTGAATCTCAGCCCGAGCTTGAAGTAAAGGCACGGAAGCTCATCTTGGGTTTGCTCCCTGCAATTGGTGACCTGATAGCCGGACGGAAAGCCATGATACAGGAGAGTACTGTGCAGGAAGGGCTTATGGTTATAGATAATTTGTCATCACAGGCAAGCCCTGCACTCAGTGAAGACCTGCGTCAGATCAGGCAGGATATTCAGAGCGGGATTATTTTTAATACCTTTAAGGTGAAAATCCAGAAGTAGAAAGTTTGTCTGGGGATTAGGCAAGGCAGGGTCAACAATGGCCCTGCTTTTTGCTATCAACATATTGTGGTGTCATCATAAAGGTGCAAATGCGCGACTTCTGCTATCAAGCGTTACAATTCTCACTGCTTAAATAATTCACTGTTTCATTAAGAAGTCATCTTTAATATTGTCAGATTGATCAAGACTACACTTTCACTTTTGTCATATACAATATGGTGGCGACTGAAGGCTACCTGACTATTGGGGCATATCAATTATTTGTTGAGAAAATTAACAGTAAAAAATATTTGGAAACTAAAGGAGCAGATTTGAAGTAAATAATTTGATTATGATAACCATGTGAGTACAACCTCCAGACTGATTTGTGGATGCGTAGAGTTACCCGCAGATTCCGTCTTATTGAAACACCCCGGTATTTTTTTGCCGGCGGGCCCTGTCAGCAGGGTTCAAACAGCCTTCGGCATGGCGCGCGGTACTAACAGGTTCCTATAACTTTTACCGGTATCCTGACGTGAAAGCTCCGTCCCGCTCAAGAGGGATGGGCGGTAAGCCTCACTGTGCAAGCTTCTCGGCAAGGTCAAAAAGATTTTTGAGCATCTCCGGATTTGCAAAGCCCTGTCCCTGCCACCGAATGATGCCCTCTTTATCCAGCAGAAAGGCATAGCCGTAGCGGGGGTCAAGATTAAGCGCCTGGATATATTTTTCAATATCACCGTACATGGTCACCACATTCCGGTGTTTTTCCCGAGGAATGCCTGCCCGCATGCCGCCATCGATCATGAAGCGCATGAACTTGTATCCGCGCGAAAGCATGGGCACCTCGTAGAAGGTAAATCCCTTTTTATTCCCATACCGCGCAGCAAACGGCTCAAGCCATGAGTCAAGCTGGGACTGGCTCTCGCGCAGGAAAGCCACCGTGAGAAGCGTTACGCTGCCCCTGGTTGCATCCGGCAGGGATACCGGGGTATTTGCCAGCGAATCATCTTTTACTTCGGGAAACTTTTTTCCGATGTTTGGATTTATTGTCTCTGTCATGGTGCTTGACCTCGCTGATTGTGGTTTTTCTGCTGCAGGCTGCTGTGCCTGCGCGATTTGAAACATGCAAGCAATAATTAAAAGCATGCATACAAGCCGGATATAAAACAATAACGTCATAAAATATTTACTTACCATACGGTCATGTCTCCTTGAAAAAAGTTTGAAATTGTCAGGCAAAAATATGGGCGCGGCAGGATCTTAAAAACCGGTCAGGCGGATTATTCACCTCCCCGCCGTAATGCTTGCCCCCAGCTGCCCGCAGGCAGCCACAATATCAGAACCCTTGCTCATCCTGATGGGTGCAGTGTAATTATGCTGATGCAGGATTGCCTGAAAGAGCAAGACCTGTTTTTCCTCAGGGCGTTTGAACGGGGCCGTGGGATATTCATTAAACGGGATGAGATTTATCTTGCAGGGGATTTTATTCAGGAGACGGGCAAGCTCTTCAGCATGCTCCGCTGCATCGTTCACATCCTTAATAAGTATGTATTCAAAGGTAATGCGCTTGCGTGCCGGTATGGGAAAGGAGCGGGCTTCTTTAAGCAGGTCTTTGAGCGGGTATTTTTTATTCACCGGCATGAGAAAGGTTCTGGTTTTATCATTTGAGGCATTCAGGGAAAGCGCCAGGTTGACCGGAAGGTCATGGGCAAGCTCTTTTATTGCCGGGGTGATCCCGGCAGTGGAAACCGTGATTTTGCGGTGCGAGAAATTAAAACCCCACGGGCTCAAAAGAATTTTGAGGCTTTTCAGCGTGTTTTCATAATTAAGAAGCGGCTCGCCCATTCCCATGAAAACCAGATTGGGAAGCTTTTCCTGAAACTCTCCGGCCTTCAAAACAGCGCTCACCTGGTTGAGTATCTCGGCAACGCTCAGGTTTCTCTTCAGGCCGAGGGTGCCGGTGTAGCAGAATTTGCAGCCGAGAGCGCAGCCGATTTGCGTTGAGATGCACAGGGTCCAGTGAGTTTTCTCCGGCATCAGAACACTTTCAATGCCGTATCCGTCAGCCGTCTTAAAGAGAAATTTCCGGGAGCCGTCACGTGAGATTGCGATTTTCTCAAGGGTAAGGGTGCTGATGCAGGCAACTTCACCGAGCCTGGTCCGCGCCTCTTTTGCCAGGCTGGTCATCTCATCGATGGAGACCGCATGGTGCCTGAACACCCACTGGGCAACCTGCCGGGCCCGGTATGGTTTCATCCCGATTGAGGAAACAAGCTGCTCTGTTTCTTCAAGGGAGAGATTTTTTAAGTCATGCTTCATAAAAAGTTCTGAGCTGAAAACCCGATTATATCATATCATACTTTCCACTGGCATAGTGAATAAACAGTCATAGTCCCTTAGTCCCCTTAGTTGTTATTTTCGTGTTTTATTGGCAAGAAAAATTCGAAATACGAATATCGAAGCACGAAACAAATTAAAAATAAAAATGTTCCAAACTTCAAAACAGCACTTTTCACCAGAGTCGTTTTAAATTTTCCACTTTGGTCATTTGAATTTGTTTCGAATTTCTGATTTCGCTATTCGGATTTGGTTCCGGCTTGTCCGGGTTAGGTATACATATATATAAATTGCATTTAATAAAAATGTATGCTAAAAACTTTGGCATTGGCAGCTAAAAAAATAGATAATTTTAACACCATAGAGCGGTATTTGGGGTTAGTTCGAGCAACATGAAGCTAAAGAAAGGATGGATGCTATGAAGGTTACAATCAGTGTAATTAAAGCAGATGTTGGGAGTATCGGCGGTCACATTCGGCCAAGTGAGGCATTGCTGAACAAGGTAAAGAAAGTTATAGCGGATAAGGCAAAGGGGCTTCTGATTGATCATTATATAAGTTATACCGGTGATGACATTGCAATACTGTGTACCCATAAACGCGGGGTGCTGGATGAAAAAGTTCACAAGATGGCATACGATGCTTTTCTTGCAGGCACCGAGGTAGCAAAGAAACAGGGGCTGTACGGCGCCGGACAGGACCTGCTCAAGGATTCTTTCTCCGGGAATATAAAGGGAATGGGGCCTGCGGTAGCGGAGATGGAAATTGAAGAGCGGCCCAACGAGCCGTTCCTCTTTTTTGCCGCAGACAAGACCGATCCCGGGGCCTATAACCTGCCTGTTTATCTCTCTTTTGCCGACCCCATGTACAATGCCGGCCTCATCCTCGCCCCCTCCCAGGAGAAGGGCTTCAGGTTCACGGTGATGGATGTTGAGTATGTTGACGCTGACCGGGTTGTGGATATCAACACACCCGAAGAGATGTATGACCTGGCGGCCCTGCTGCGCGACCAGGAACGCTTTGTCGTGGAATCCGTATATTCACGGAAAAACAATGATCAGGCTGCATCCGTCAGCACCACGCGCCTGCACAACATTGCCGGCACCTACACCGGCAAAGACGATCCCATAATGCTTATCCGCACCCAGGGCAACTTTCCGGCAACAGGGGAAATCCTCTCCACCTTTACTATCGGCCACTATGTGGCGGGCTTTATGCGGGGCAGCCACCATGGTCCGCTGATGCCGGTAAAGCTCAACTCATCCATCTCCTACTTTGACGGCCCGCCGGTGGTTTCCTGCGCCGCATTCTGCATCCGCAACGGCATACTCTCCGAGGCGGTCGATGCATTCGATCATCCATACTGGGACTGGGTGCGCGGCCAGGTCTCCCAGAAGGCCCAGGAGATTCGGCGCCAGGGCTTTTTCGGCCCGGCCATGCTGCCCTTCAGCGAGCTTGAATACGGCGGCATAGTGGAGAAGCTGAAAAGGATTGACAAGAAATTCAAGGTAAAAAAATAGTTTTTCCTGCCAGGTTAAACATAACGAGGGATGGTTTCTGCTTGGATGATGACCTCTGAAACCATCCCTTTTTTATTGCCATACCAATGAGCAAATCCGGAAGATTTGTGATAAAATTAATATAGATTTTTTTATTGACAAATAAGGAGAGGATATATAGGATACATCCTCGCTTAACCAAAAAGAAGAACAAAACCTGTTGTTGCGATACGGATATAAGGAGTTACCGAGTATGCCAGAAAGCATGAAGAAGCAGCTTCTTAAAATGCGCGCAGAACTGTTAAAAGATCTTAACCATGATGTCAGAAGTGAACGGACTGATTTTGACACTGAGGTCGGCGATTTCTATGACAATGCTGATACTGAGCGGGGCCGTCAGCTTTTTCATCTGCTGAGCGGACGTGAACGGGAGAAGCTGCATGACATTGATGATGCCCTGGTGCGCGTCCAGGAAGGCACCTATGGAATTTGTGATGAATGCGGAAAAAAAATCCACAAGGAACGGCTGAAAATCATGCCCTTTGCCAAAAACTGTGTTGCCTGTCAGTCGGATCTTGAGAAGCAGGCGGCAAAGATGAAAGAAGGAATGGA
>JAPLIX010000473.1 GCA_026388865.1 Pseudomonadota bacterium
TTTGCTTTGCATCCTGTTGCAGTTGAAGCAGCTTTTGAAGCGCTTTACCGGGAAGTGGTGACACCCGTGACGCTCACCTCCAATGACGCCGGCGCTGCCCGAAGAAAGAAGGCCCGCTTCTGTCTGGATATTATAAAAATGCTTCCTTTCTTTGAGCTGCATTTTGATAGAGACGGGGCGTTCTGGCAGGACCTCTCGCATAGACCGTGGGAAAACCGGCATGACCAATAGCACAGATAATAATCCGCAGCGGATTCCCCAAAAGCTGGTGACAGAGGCGTGGTTGCGAAATTACGAAATAAAAAAAACCGGCTGGCTGCGCCTTCTGAGCGGCAGTATGGCGCCGCTGATTAATACCGGGGATCAGGTTTTAATAGAGAAAATTGTACCTGCCGACATTGGCATTGGCGATATCATCACCTTCTGGCGAAACGATATCCTCATTACCCACCGGGTAATAAGGTTGAGGCAAAGGCAGTAATCGGGAGGGTTATTAAAATCAACAAAGGGGATGACCATGAGATTGTATTCAATACTGCATCATGGCGGATTTTTAATCGCATGGTCGGCATCGGATTCCTCGTTTCCTCGTCAGCCTATGACTTAGGAAAAAAAATCCCCTGGGTGCCGCGCCCGATAAGACGGTGCATTGGGAAGATATTTGTTGCAGCTAAATATGTGCAGAAAAAGGTGCTCTCCGGTAAAATGAACAACCTGTGACGCCTATGGGGTTTAAGCTATATACCAGCAACCATCTTGAGATACTTGCCGACAAACTCGCTGAGGCTGTTGCAAAGCCCCTCCATTCACCCCTGACCCCTGAAATAATAATCGTCCAGAGCTTTGGCATGCAGCAGTGGATATCGCTGGAGCTTGCAAAGCGCTTCGATATTTGGACTAACTGCCGCTATCCATTCCCCAATGCATACCTGCAGGAAATATTCGATCTGCTCATCCCTGATAGGCCTGATGCATCTATATTTGACCGGGAAGTAATGACCTGGCGGATTATGCAACTGCTTCCGCACTGTCTTAATAACCCCGGCTATGAGCCCCTCAAAATCTATCTTGAAGATGATGCCGGGTATTTCAGAACCTGGCAGCTTTCACGGCAGATTGCCAACCTGTTTGATCAGTACGGTATCTACCGGCCGAAAATGATTCTCAGGTGGGAGTCAGGAAACGGCAGCGGCTGGCAGTCAGAGCTGTGGCGACGGTTGACCCGGAGTCAGCCGTCAGGGCATAAAGCAGCCGTCCGGAGGGATTTTTTTAGAGCGCTCCAGGATTCCCTGCACGAGTGCACCGCAAAGATTCCTCAGCGCATAGCGGTATTCGGCATTTCTACGCTCCCGCCGTTTCACCTCGAAGTGTTTGCGGCGCTTGCAGAGCACTGCGAGGTGAATTTATTTTTAATGAATCCATCGCAGGAATACTGGGCAGAGATTAAATCAGAGTATGAAATAACCAGGGCGTTGCGCAAAGAGGGACGCCCGTATCCATCCGCAGATGATCTCCATCTGGAAACGGGGAATAGTTTACTTGCCTCAATGGGTAAGCTGGGGCGGGATTTTCTCGGCATAATTCTCGATTACAATCCTGAGATATATACCTTCTTTGAGGGGCCGGCAGGAAACTCGCTGCTGCATGCAATCCAGGCTGATATTCTCAACATGGTTGACCGGGGAGCTGTGCATGAAGAGCGCGCTCAGCAGCTGCAACGCACTGAAGAAGAGATGCGCGCAGACAATTCTGTCAGCATCCACTCCTGTCACAGTCCCATGCGTGAAGTTGAAGTGCTCTATGACTTTCTGCTTAATGTGTTCAATCAGGATCCCGCCATGCAACCCCGCGATATTCTGGTAATGACACCGGATATTGAGACGTATGCGCCGTTTGTCCGTGCAGTTTTTGATGCCCCGGGTGAAGAAGCCCAGCGCATACCCTATGCAATAGCTGATCAGACAATACGCCGGCAAAGCACCCTGGTTAAAACCTATTGTGCCATTCTTGAGCTTGGAAAGAGCAGATTCAGCGTCTCCCGCGTGCTTGATATCCTTGCGTGTCCCGCTGTTCAGCGCTGCTTCAACATGACGCCCCCTGACCTGGATCTAATCCATGGGTGGATCAGGGAAACGCGTGTCTGCTGGGGAATAGATGCCGCACACCGTGCAAAATTGGGGCTTCCAGAAATCAAACACAATACCTGGCAGGCCGGCATTGAGCGGCTGCTGCTCGGCTATGCCATGCCGGGCAGGGAGGAGCGCCTGTTTGCCGGTATCCTCCCGTATGACAATATTGAAGGCAGCCAAGCGCAGGTGCTGGGAAATTTCCTGACGTTTCTTGATACACTGTTCAGCTTGACCATCTCAGGCGAAGCTTCACTGACGCTTGGGCAGTGGCAGGAAAAACTCCTGCTGCTCCTTGATGCATTGTTTGTCTCCGATGAAGATTCGGCGTACGACCTGCAAGCCTTGCGCAGTATCATTGGGCGCCTTGTCATGCTTGAAAAACAGTCCGGCTTTATTGAAATAATCGGCCTTGATGTGGTCACGTCATGGCTTGAGCATGCTTTGAGGGAGCAGTATACCGGCAGGAGTTTTTTGACCGGGCAGGTGACCTTTAGCGCCATGCTGCCGATGAGGAGCATTCCGTTCCGGGTGATTTGCATGATCGGCATGAATGACGCGGCTTTCCCGCGTAAAACTTCTGCAGTCAGCTTTGATCTGATCGCCCGGTATCCCCGGCGTGGTGACCGGTCTCTGCGCAGCGACGACCGTTATCTGTTTCTTGAAGCGATGATGTCAGCGCGGGAAAAGCTTTATATCAGTTATGTCGGACAGGGGATCCAGGATAACAGTGAGGTGCCGCCATCTGTTTTAGTCAGTGAACTTCTTGACTATATCGCACAGGGCTATGAGATAACGGGGAAAAAGATCGGTGATTATCTGGTGATCAGACACCGCCTCCAGGCATTCAGTCCGCGCTATTTTGAACCGCAGGGAGCGCTATACAGCTATTCGCAGGAGAATTGTGATGCGAGCAGGGCCATGCTTGAAGAACGCCGGGAGCCGTCTCTGTTTATAACGAATGAGCTTTCTGCTCCAGAAACGGAAAAAAAAATAATAACTGTTCAGGATCTAATCAGTCTTTTTGATAATCCGGCAAAATATCTGCTCACTAGAGCCCTGGGACTCTATCTTGGGGAGAGAGAAGCTGCGCTTGCAGAGCGCGAGCCTTTTGAACTGGCCGGCCTTGATAAATATATGCTCGAGCGGCGGCTCTGCGAGCGATATATCGCAGGTCAGGATGTGACATTGGTACACCGCGCAGCAGCAGCTGCGGGACTGCTGCCACTCGGCGCCCCTGGCGACGGTGCCATGCAGGCCTTAATGCCGCAGATCAAGAAATTTGCCGAAACGGTTAGACCATATATGCAGGAAGAGCAAAGCCCCCCGGTCAGCGTAATCTGCCAGTGCAACGGGTATTCCATAACCGGAACGATTCAAGATGTCTGGCCGGATAAGCTGCTGCGCTATCGCTGTGCAAAAGTGAAGTCCAAGGACCGCCTTAGAATATGGATACAGCATCTTATTCTCAACGCAGGCGCGTCTGATTCTGTCCCCAGAAAAAGCATATTCATTGGTATTGATCGCGTATGGGAAACTGAGCCGCTGGGTACTATCTCCCTGCAGATCCTTGAAAAGCTGGTGGCGATTTATCATCAGGGGCTTCGCCGAGCGCTGCACTTTTTCCCGGAAAGTTCATTGGCCTATGCTGAGTCAATACAGAAGGGCAAGACGCCGGATGAAGCTTTACACACTGCCCGCACTACCTGGGAGGGCAATGCATTTGTCCCCGGCGAAGGCAGAGATCCTTATTATGCCCTGTGTTTTAGCGGAACTGATCCGTTCAACAAAGAGTTCGAAACACTGTCCGGGGAAATCTTTGAGCCGCTTATGCACTATCAGAAACAGGTTACATGATGAAGCCGTTTGAGATTATAAACACTCCTCTGCAAGGCTACAATATTATCGAGGCGAGTGCCGGCACCGGTAAAACGCATGCTATTGCTGACCTGTTCCTGCGGCTTATACTTGAAAAAGAGTTGCCCATTAATGAAATTCTGGTGGTCACTTTTACCGAAGCGGCAACCGAGGAGCTTCGCGACCGTATTCGCAAGCGGCTGAAGACGGCATTTGACGTGCTGGCCAATGGCAGCGCGTATCCCGCAGGTGATGCCCTGCTGGAGAGATTCGCTGCACGGTATAGCGGCAACTCATGGGTGATAAAGCGGCTGCATAACGCTCTTATTGAGTTTGACGTGGCAGCAATTTGCACGATACACAGTTTTTGTCAGCGGATGCTGCGCGACCATGCATTTGAAAGCAATGCGTTGTTTGATACGGAACTCATTGCCGACCAGACAGAATTTCTCCAGGAAATCGTGGATGACTTCTGGCGCAGAAATTTTTATACGGCTTCGCAGACGTTTATCCAGTACGCCATCTATAAGAAGTACCATCCCGACAAGTTCATGCAGCTTATCAGACGGCGGTCAATTGACCCTGAGCTTGCTGTTATTCCTGCAGTTGCCAGACCGGATATTGAAGGGGAGCAGGATGCGCTGCAGGAAGCGTTTGACCAGCTGAGGTTAAGCTGGCAGACAGCCCGACCAGAGGTAGAGAACATTCTGCTGGAGAGCACAGCACTGAACAGAACCAGATACAAAATGGATTCCATAGAGGCGCTCGTATATGAAATGGATGAATATCTGGATGCTGGAATGATTTTCCCTTTATGTAAAAGGTTTGAAAAATACACCACCTCATATATTACTGCAGCAGTCAAGAAAGGCGGATCACCACCGAAGCATCCTTTTTTTGATTGTTGTGAAACATTTAATAATCACTACACCGAAGCTGCAACAGCCTTTGATCAGTATCTGCTCTACTTGAAAAGAACTCTGTTTGACTATGTGGATAACGAGCTTAAAAAGAAAAAGCTTGAGCACAACATCCGCTCGTTTGATGATCTGCTGGCAGACATGCACCGCGCGCTCAAACGGGGGGAGGGTTCTTTAGCCAGGGCCATCAGGAATAAATTCAAGGCCGCGCTTATTGATGAATTTCAGGATACCGACCCCGTTCAATACGATATTTTTAACTCCATCTTTGGCTCCGGGGATCATATTCTGTTTATGATCGGTGACCCCAAACAGGCAATCTATAGCTTCCGTGGCGCAGATGTTTTTGCCTACATGAAAGCTGCGTCGAAGGTACAAGACGACTATACACTCACCACTAACTGGCGATCAGGCGCCGGCCTTATCAAAGCAATAAACACCATATTTTCGCGACCAGAGGCTGCGTTTGTTTTTAAGTGGATAGAGTTCAATGAAATTAAACCTGCTGATAGCAACAAACAGGAACTGTTAATGTTGTCCGGATCAGCCGAGCCTCCTCTGCATATCTGGTTTATTGACCGGCAGTATGCTGACAAAGATGATGGCACTATCAATAAAGGTTCTGCGGAACTGCTCATTGCACGAACCGTAGCTGCAGAAATATTGAGACTGGCGGTGCTCGGGCAACAGGGAAAAGCGCAGATTGATAACCGTGCGCTCTGCCCGGGGGACATTGCCGTGCTGGTGCGTAAAAACCGGCAGGCCCGGATGGTGCAGGAAGAGCTGCAGCTTCTTTCTATCCCCAGTATTCTCTACGGCGCGGAGAGCATTTTTGTTTCACATGAGGCAGAAGAGGTGGAGCGTGTTATTGCAGCAATAGCAGAGCCTGGCAGCGAAACAAAAATCAAGGCTGCGCTGGCTACTGATATGTTCGGACTTTCAGGAAACGATCTCTATGCCCTTATTGGGAACGACACGGAATGGGAAATTCGTCTTGTCCAGTTTCATCAGTACCACGATCAATGGGCACGGCACGGTTTTATCAGGATGTTCCGTCAGCTCATTAAAGAAGAAGGGGTGCGCAAGCGTCTGCTATCATACCGGGATGGAGAACGGCGCATGACCAATCTGCTGCACTGCGCAGAAGTTTTACACCGTGCAGAGAACGAAAAAAATCTTGGTATGGAAGGCCTTGTTAAATGGTTTGCTGAAAAGCGCAATGATGACAATACCTCTGAAGAAGATCAGATACGTCTTGAGACTGATGAGAACGCAGTAAAACTTATTACCATACACAGGAGCAAGGGGCTTGAATATCCCGTTGTGTTTTGTCCCTATGCCTGGGACAGCTCAAAGATTAAAGACGATCAATTTTCATTTCATGACCCGGCACATGATGACCGCCTGACTCTTGACCTTGGTTCTGGTGTCGAAGAGAACAGAATACATGCCGCTACAGAGCAACTGGCAGAAAATGTGAGACTCCTGTATGTGGCATTGACACGCGCAAAACAGGACTTTTTCCTCACGCAACATAATTGAAGAACTGGGAAAAAGAGTAAAAGGTTTAAACTACGAGGGGATGCTGAGCGAAGCAGGAGCTTTGCAAAAGGCCACAGACAGTATCAGGGTGAGCCAGCTGCCCGTTCTCCCCGGGAAACCATACGCGTCCCCGGATGTATCACCTGATGTGCTTGAGTTTCGGCGCTTTACTACCGGAACCATCGAGCAGGACTGGAAGATTGCCAGCTACTCGTCACTGATATCTGCAAAGAGTTATCGTGCAGATCAGCCTGATTATGACCGGGTATATGACATAACCGTCATGCAGCAGCCGGCTCCCGCCGGTACTGATATTTTCAGCTTTCCCCGGGGAGCACAAGCCGGGAGCTGTATACATGAAATATTTGAACAGGTTGATTTCAGCCTTGCAGACGCTGCGCAGGCTCGGCAGATCATAGGAGATACGCTTGGGCGTTATGGTTTTGAAATGCGCTGGCAGGACACCCTGTGGAAGATGGTGCAACAGGTGCTCTTCATGCCGCTTGAGCATGCTCGGCCTGATTTCATGCTCAAAAACATCAGCAGGCAGGAGCGCCTCCACGAGCTTGAATTTTATTTCCCTCTTGAGCGCATCACAGCTGCGGGCCTGGCTGATATTTTTATTGGCGCGGGCATGCCACCCATAGCACCTGATTTTGACCAGCGCATGAAAGAACTCGGATTCAGCCCGGTTCAGGGTTTTATAAGAGGTTTCATTGATATGGTTTTCCAATACGGTGATAAATTTTATCTTCTTGACTGGAAATCAAATTACCTGGGAGACAGCCCTGCGGATTATTCACGCGCTACATTGCAAAAAGCCATGATAGAGCATTACTATATACTTCAATACCACCTCTATGCTGTTGCTCTGCATCGCTATCTTGCAATGAGGAGTACGGATTATGACTATGACAAGCATTTTGGCGGGGTCTATTATTATTTTATACGCGGGATTAACCCGGAATATGGCCCGGAGTATGGAATCTACCGGGATAAGCCATCAAAAAATATGGTAACTGCATTGAGTGATTATCTGGCCGGCAGACGGGAGATTTAGCAGTATGGACGACAGCATGAATGCAGTGATCAAAGATGAGCAGTTCTCTGCAATTGATCGGCATTTTGCACGATTTATGATGAAACTTTCCGACAGCAGCGATGACGGGCTTATGCTTGCGGCTCTTCTGGTCAGCTGCCGTACGAGCCGTGGAGATATATGCATTGATATCACGGCAGCAGCAGGTAAAACCATTGCCAAAGCGTTTGGCGAAACAGAAAATCAATTTCAGCTTCCTGCAGAGCATACCTGGATTGCACAACTTCGCAAGAGTCAGGTAGTTGGCGCTCCGGGAGAGTTCAAGCCGCTCATTCTTGATGAAAAGGGGCGGCTCTACCTCTACCGCTACTGGGAATACGAGCAGAGCCTGGCAGAAAGCATTAAAACGCGGCTTGCTATGAATACCGCACAACCTCCCGCGGAACTGCTGCGGCAGCAGCTTGACCGGCTGTTTCCAGTCAGTGCAGATGCCTGCACTGACTGGCAGCGGGTTGCTGCATGTGTTGCCGTGCAGAAAAAGTTGTGTATTATTTCAGGCGGACCGGGCACCGGAAAGACCTATGCAGCAGCCCGAATTTTAGCGCTTCTTCTTGAGCAGGAACGGGGTGCAGGAAGAGCCCCTGCAGTAGCGCTGGCAGCACCAACCGGTAAAGCGGCTGCCCGGCTCAAGGAAATTATGCAGCAAGCAAAAGGAACACTGGACTGCAGCGACGCGGTAAAGGCGGCACTGCCTGAGGAAGCGTTCACGGTGCACCGGTTGCTCGGCCCTGTGACGGGCACCCCGTATTTCAGATATACTGCAGAGAATCAGCTTCCCTATGACATTGTTGTCGTGGATGAATCGTCAATGGCAGATCTTGCACTCATGGCAAAGCTGTTCCAGGCAGTCCACGGGCATGCTCATCTGATGCTGCTTGGTGACCGCGACCAGCTTGCATCGGTAGCGGCAGGAGCAGTGCTCGGTGATATCTGCGACACGGGAAATGAGCATGGCTACTCGCACGGTTTTGCCCGCATCATTCTGGAATGCGGAGGGGAAGAAGTGCCGTCTTCAGCATCTGAGCATCCGATGGCAGATTCCCTGATCGTGCTGCACAAAAACTACCGGTTTGGAGCAGACAGCGGCATCGGTGCATTAAGCCAGGCAATACGAACCGGCAATGCAGAGCGTGCGCTTCATCTTCTCAAAAACGGAGGCAATGAAGATATCGTCTTTAAGGATTCGGTTTCTGCAGGGGCGCTTGAGACAGCATTGGAAGAACCGGCAGTGCGAGGATATACCCCGTATTTAAATGCCCAAAACCCTGATGAGGCCTTAAAACTCATAACCGGATTCAAGGTTCTCTGTGCGTTGCGGCAGGGGCCCCATGGAGTTGAATCCATAAACCGTATAGTCGAGACCATACTGGAAAAAAAAGGATTTATAAATCCGTTAAGCAGATGGTATCAGTTCCGGCCGGTCATGGTCACACGCAATGATTACACCATGAACCTTTTTAATGGTGATGTGGGTATCGCATGGCAGGAGGCGGCAAGCAATTACGGACACCGGGTCTTTTTCCCTGCACTCGAGGGCGGGTTGCGCGCCGTTCTTCCGGTAAAGCTCCCCGCGCATGAAACGGTCTATGCAATGACGGTGCATAAAAGTCAGGGGTCAGAGTTCGACCGGGTGCTTATCATTCTTCCTGATCGGGAAAGCCCGGTGCTCACCAGGGAGCTGCTCTATACCGCGATCTCGCGGGCGCGCAAGAGGGCCGAAATCTGGGGGACAGAAAAGATCCTGCGCTTTATGATTAAAAATCCTACCAGCAGGACATCGGGGTTGCGCGATGCCTTATGGAGTTAATCGTTATTCTATCTCCACCCAGAGAGAAGGCCGGGACTATTTTTAACTGCGGTAATTAGTCGATTGAAATTCCGGGTTGATGTTGTTATAAATAAAGTCTCCATGAATGATTGCATTGCAACGCTGGTTCAGGAAATGATACCGTTTTTTGAGCTCCCTTTTCTTCTTGACGGGAGCTTCTGGAATTGCATTGAATAATGTTTATAGTTATTATAAAAACAAATGGTTAGGCTTATTGAAGGAGCAAACGCATGATATCCTCGGGAAAATACGTTGTCAGAAATAAGGATATGGTCTGGAGGATGGTTGGGAATGAAACATTTATAATAAATAAGGATGGAACGAAAATCCATCAGCTCAACAGGGTGGGAAGCGAAATCTGGAAAATTTCAGAAGGCAATTTGACCATAAGGCAGATTATTGAAAATATCTGTAACCATTTTGAAATAACCGCAGAAGAAGCTGAAAAAGATTCTGCCCAGTTTATAGAGCAGATGCTGGCACAGGGTCTTGTTGCATTAACCGATACCCCGGTTACAGCCTAAATGCTATGAGCAAACATCAGCAATTAAAAATGTTCTCCATCTCTGAAGAACTCGATCAGAGATGTCTTACCAATTATATATCTTATAACGTATTAATTGAACTTACCATCGCTGCAACCTTTCCTGCAAACACTGTATCATTGTACAGGACAACCTGACAGAGCTTAGTACTGACAAGCTAAAAGAATTACTACTATTCTTAAATAACAGAATCAACACAGACATAAAGAAAGACATGAGAGCATACGGAGAAATAGCTTATTTCAGCATCGGGGAATTCAACAATCTTCTCCAGGAAAAGGTTAATCTGGATAAAAAGGTAGACCGGTTGAAGGCTCTGATTGATAAAACTATGGAGGCTCTTCCGGAGGGTCTGGCTATCGAAAATAAAACAGATCTCGAAGATGTGTTGAGGGAAAAACTGCATCTCCTGCCGGACACAATTAACGCTGTTCTCCATACCGCAGAAATAGGGGTGATAGTCTGTGATGCGGATGATACTATACTGGATATTTCCCAGCACCTTATGGCCTCTCTTGGGTACCAGCCTGCAGAATTGATTGGTTCATATAAAGGAAAGCTCTGGGTGGAAAGGCCGGATATCCATGAGACCGGCTTGTCCGGCGAAAACGATTACATTTACAGCATCTATAAAGTTAAGCAGAAGCATTTCCCGGCAGTGCATGAGGATGCATATATCACCCGTGAGGGTACAGTGATTCCGGTGCTTCAGCATCAATTAAATGTGGTAAATCTTCAGGGCCGGATTCTTGGTTTTCTGTATCTGGTAATTAACCTCAGTGAAGAAAAGTCCCTGGAACTTACACTGGCCAGAGCGATGGACCACATTGAGCGGGAGATACTGAATGATGAAGAAGTGGAATTGACCCCTGAAATGAAGAGATATCTGTCAAAAGATATTCTCGAAACGCGGGAATATCTTAATAATATTCTGGAAACGTCTATTGACGGTATTCTTATCACCAGTATTTCAGGACACATTCTGGGATGCAACCAGTCATTTAGGAAAATGGCAGGGTATGCTGAGGACGAGCTGATCAATCAGCCCATAACGCTCGTTTCACCTTTAACCGGAACGTATCAAACGGTCTCAGGAAAACCATATACCATTACTGAAAAAGATGTCATGGATATGGCCGATACCCTCAATATTCTATTTGAAAAGGAGCGCAGATATGCATGTCGGCAGTATTTTAAAAACCGGAGCGGAGCGCTTATCCCTACAGAAGTAAACCTTTCGCTCTTGAAGAGCCGGGAGGGAGCGCTAATCGGAATCCTGCGCAATATCCATAACCTCACGGAACGGGAGAAACTGGAGCAGAAAATTAAGGAGCTGAGCGAGACCTACCGTCTGGATAACATTGTTGGCAAGAGCAGAGCGATGCAGGAGATTTTCCGCCTTCTGAAGAAAGTTGCGGAAAGCGAGAGCACGGTACTTATTCAGGGAGAAAGTGGAACCGGAAAAGAATTGATTGCCCGTGCAGTTTATCATCACAGTCCGAGAAATAAAGGGCCATTTGTGACCTTGAATTGCGGCGCAATACCCTATAACCTTCTTGAAAGCGAACTGTTCGGCCACGTCAAAGGCGCATTCACCGGGGCGATTAGAGACAAAAAGGGCCTTTTTGAAGATGCTGAGGGAGGGGTTATATTCCTGGATGAGATCGGGGAGCTGCCCCCTGAAATGCAGGTAAAGCTGCTGCGAACTATTCAGCAGCGGGAAATAAAGCGGGTGGGTGATAACCGTACCATAAAGATTGATGTGCGGATTATTGCGGCAACCAACAGGGATCTTTTTGAAGGGATTAAAAACGGCACGTTCCGCGAAGACCTCTACTATCGCATAAACGTTTTTGGTCTCAAGATACCACCGTTAAGAGATAGAAAAGAAGACATCCCCCTGCTTATAGATTTTTTTTTAAAAAAGTCCCCCGCCCGGCAAAAAACAGTACAGGTTTCACGGGAAGCCATGAAGATGATTCTGGACTATCCGTTTCCCGGCAATATCAGGGAACTGGAAAACATTATAGAGAGAGCGCTCATTTTATGCGAAGATAATATGATTACGGTCAGTGACCTGCCTCCTGAAATGATGGAGGCGGTGCAGGCGCAGTTTGAACGGCCACGAAAAAATACTGCGGTATTCATGGCAGCGCATAGAGCGGATGCGGCACACGGAGCACCCTCTGCAGAAGATGCGGCGCCGCTGCTGCGCACGGGCAGACAACAGGCTGAAAAAGAGATAATTATGCAGGCGCTACAGGCTACACAACAAAACAGAGCACAGGCGGCAAAACTCTTAAAGATTGGCAGAACATCCCTGTACCGCAAGATGAAGCAGTTAGGGCTTGAGTAGCATTCCGTACCTGCGGTATTATACAATGCTGGATCAAGCATACTCGCGAGAGGATATTGAATTATGGATCGAATCACCATCAGGGGAGGCATTCCGCTGCGGGGAGAGGTATTGGTAAGCGGAGCTAAAAATGCAGCACTGCCGCTCTTGGCGGCTACGCTTCTTGCAAGCGGCAAACATGCGGTGAGCAATGTTCCCCGTCTTCGCGATATTACTACCATGACGAGGCTCCTGGAACATCTGGGCTGTGAGATTACTGTCGGAGAAGATATCCGCATTAATACGGATAACATGCAATCGAAAGAAGCTCCCTATGAGCTGGTTAAAACCATGCGGGCATCCTTCCTGGTAATTGGTCCGCTGCTGGCCCGTTTCCATAAGGCCCGGGTTTCCCTCCCCGGCGGCTGTGCCATAG
>JAPLIX010000490.1:0-2769 GCA_026388865.1 Pseudomonadota bacterium
ATGTAATCCTTATAAGCTCCTTCCCAGTCTTTCAAACATGCTTTTGCAATCGACCTATTATTATATGCATCAGCATTTTTCGGGTCTAATTCAATGGCTTTATTACAGTCCTTTATGGCACCTCGGTAGTCGTGCAAGGCTGATTTTTCCACAGCCTTGTTTATGTAATCCCCTGCTGTTTCCCCACCCATCACATAAGCAGGTATCATCAATAATAAAAATATAATTGCTGCCTTTTCTTTCACTGTTTCACCTTTTCCCTGATAGCTGGCATTAATGAATCTAGCACTTTGCGAGCGTTTTCTCTGGCAGCCTCGTTATTCTGCAGAACTTCTGCAACAGCGGGAGATAGTTCATAATAGGTCTTAATCATCTGACGGCCCGATGCAGACTTGCTCAATACCTTATCCCGATACCTACGCAACAATTCGGTTTCCTCACTATTACTGCCGTAAATTGCTTCTGCTGCACATAGGTTAGCAGGGACTGTTGTAGTGGTAGTTGACTGAATAGTACTGGTTGTAGATGGTACAGTAGTAGTCGATGATGTCGGTTCTTCACATACCGCTGCAGGATAGCCATCCCATGAAGGAGGTGTAAAACCTGTGCTTCCTGCAGTAAAGCAAACGACAAAACTACTTGAGCAGCCACGAAAAACACTCTGCCCCATCTCAGGTGCATTTCCTAAAAAATATGCGCTGGTCAAACTGGTACAATTATAAAACGCATAATTGCCAATGCTCGTAACACCGTTTCCGATGGTCACGTTTGTCAAACTGGTGCAACCATCAAACTCATTGTCAATAACAACGCTGTTTAGTATGGTCACACTGGTCAAACTCGCACAACCCTTAAACGCAGAATTGCCAATGCTCGTCACGCTATCGGGGATGGTTACACTGGTCAAACTGGTACAATTATAAAACGCATAATTGCCAATGCTCGTAATACTGCTGGGGATGGTGAAACCGCCAGACTTTCCGCATGGATATTTAATAATCACGGTTATGGCTTTGTCGTACAGCACACCATCCTGACTGCTATAGACTCTATTATTTGGGTCAACGACTATACTGGTCAAGCTGCTGCAATCACCAAACGCCTCCCCCCCAATACTGGTCACGCTATCGGGGATGGTTACACTGGTCAAACTGGTACACTTATAAAATGCCTCACTTCCAATACTCTTAACACCGTTTCCGATGGTCAGGCTAGTCAAACGGGTACAACCATCAAACTCATTGTCAATAACAACGCTGTTTAGTATGGTCACACTGGTCAAACTCGCACAACCCTACCGGTATATTTTCTGATTGTAATAGTGCCGCCTGATACCGTATATGTAAAATCTGTGGGGGTTACTGTTGTACTGTTAACTGTTAGACCAGAATAGATAAAGGTAACCTTTGAGGTGCTATCAAAAGACGCTCCCTCGTCAGCAAAAACATTGGAGGTTGACGACAGCACTAAAAGACCAATTAGTGATAGAAACGCCCTTAAGCAAACATTAGAACTGCAACGATTATAAAAACCAACAAACTTTATTTTCATAACGCTTCCCCTTGTATGGGTTACATTGTTTTCAAAATAAAAACCTCTATCAACACACAAGCTGATAGAGGCTCATTTTAATCTGTCTGAAAATTTCCCTCACAAATATAAATCATGTTACCCTCTTTTTGATTTGTGATGCCATATTTTATTCCCATATAAACAAGCTGTCAATGGCATTTTTGGTAAATCAATCATATCAGTATTGGTTGAGATGCAGGCAATCGCTATTGGTGATTTTCTGTGATATGGTGTAATATTTGAAAAACAAAACAGAAGTGTGTTTTTCAACAGCCTGCCAGACAGGAGGCATTCATGCCCTATCCCTATAAAAATTTTCGCTACTGGCTGCAGGATGAAGAGAATCGGGGTAACGTAGTTCGCATAACAGCACCCATAAAGTGCGGTGACTACTCCTCAATCGTGGACATCGGCAACAGCATCCCCGGCAAACAGCCGGAGACTGAAGTGCGCGCGCTCGCCCGCTATCTGCACAGCCTGCCCGGCAAACCAACAGGCATCCTGGAGCATCCGGTTTACAACCGTCCTGATGTTCCGGTGGTGGTAAATCCCTGGCCCTCACGGGAGCGCGTGCTCCGGGGCATGGGCCTGCGCGCAAAAGATGAGCTGTGCCGGAAAATAAAAGCTCTGGGCACGACCCGCATCAAACCGCGCATTGTGCAGCGGGAACAGGCACCCTGCAAGCAAGTGATTATAGGGGAAGATAATCTTGACCTGCGAAAAGACCTGCCGCGGGTCTGGGTGGAATTTCAGCAGACCCTGTGGAGCACCTTCAACGCAACACTCATCCTGCGCGACCCTGAGACCGGCTCCCACAGCCTGGGTAAAATCAGGCTCGGCCAGTACGAGTGGCGCGACGCAAACCCCGAGACCCCCTATCCTGAAGAGCTGGTAAAGCGCCACATGGTAGCGGCTTTGCAGCTTGCCGGCCCGCGCATGAGCAACACCGGGCGCTTCTACCGCAGGCACTGTGAAGCAGGAAAGCCCATGCCCGGCGTCTTCATCTTTGGCGACCCTGCTGATATTGAGATGCTGGCCCCGATAAAAACTATTCCCTGGCCGGAAAACGGCGATGAGTATGAGATGCTGGGCGGCCTGCGGGGAGAGCCGGTTGAAGTGGTCGAGAGCGAGATTGTGCCGGGGCTCATGATACCCGCGCACACGGAGTGGGTCATCGAGGGAGAGTTTCTGCCGCAG
>JAPLIX010000490.1:2813-4875 GCA_026388865.1 Pseudomonadota bacterium
CAATTTCATCGGCTTTGTCCTGGGGGATATGAACTACACCATATTTCGCGTGCGCTGCATGACCCATCGCCGGGACGCGCTCTGGGCCGGTAATTTGTCGTCAGTCGGCGGCCTGCACGGAAACGAGGGCACCCACTCGGCCCTGGCACTGCTGAACCTGGAAGTTGAGGCGCTCAATTATCTGCGCGGGCTCGGGTTTCTGGTACAGGATGTTGTGCTGCTGGTTGGTCCATTTATGACCGTGATTCAACTGACAGTTGACGGCAAAGCAAAGCCTCACCCCTATTACGGACAGGAAGTTGGAGCGGCGCTGTCCTCCTACGGTGTGCACGTTGCTTCACCCTATATACTAGTAGTGGGGCCTGATGTTGATCCCCATGATGCTGCCCAGGTTGCCTGGACCGTTGCCATGCGTGCCGCGCCCCTGTCAAGCACGACTGCCGCCAGGAAGGATTTCCCCGGCATCGACGCAATGCTTGGGTTCCGCAGCGGGAACCGGGGCGCAGCACCACGCGCTGAGCAGGTGGTCATAGATGCCACCACGCCCGTGCCCGAGCGCTATGATGGCTGGCGGCCGCGGACTGAGTCTCCTGACTGGGAACGAGAAGCCATCGAGCGCATACGGGAAAAGCTGGAATCTTGTTAAATAGTTTGTACCCGCTGCGCGTTGACACGAGATGCTAACTTGTTGACAACATTGTCTATTGCACTATATTAAAAGATTATAAGTGTGGAAATGTGCTATTATGAAATGGGAATGGACTGACCATATTAAGCTTCAGATAGAAGAAAGAAATATAGCGACGAAGGCTGTCGAAGATACATTAAATTTGCCGGACCAAGTTGTTCAGGGCAAACGCAGAAGAACAATATACCAAAAAATAATCAACAATAAACTCTTGAGAGTGGTAACTGAAAAAAATAAGCTTATAACAGCTTATTACACCGATAAGATAGAAAAATATATCTCTGGAGATAAACAATGAGAATACATTATTCGCACGATGCCGATGCCCTGTATATCAGGCTAAAGGAAGTGCCCATCGAAAGCACTGATGAAATCACTGAGGACATCATTATGGATTATGATAAAAGCGGGAATGTAATTGGCATTGAAATTCTTTCAGCCTCAGAAAGAACTGATATGCAGCAGCTTATTATACAGGCCTTTGAAAAAGTAATGATCGAGAATCCACTGGAGGTTTAAAAATTTGATTCAGCAGTTCGACAACATTGTCTGCTGGAAAATATGTGAGGCTTTGAAGGTGAAACGAACATGAAATGGCATGACATCATACTGAAATATAAAGATGAGTGGGTGTTCACTATGCACTGACAGATGGATCAAACTGTTAGTTGAGCTCCGCGACCTGACATAAAAATCCCTCTACCCCCTTTTTAGTAAACCATCAGAATGCGTTCACGCCTCGCAGTCCCAGTTTTTTAAACACTACCCCGCTCTGAATATCCTGTTTGAGTTGACGCAGGTCTTTCTCAATGATCTTTAAAAGATCACGCCTTCCCCGCGCATCCCAGCACATTTACCAGCTTGTGGGTTACCACTTTTTTAATTGCATCACGGGCCGGGCCGAGGTATTTGCGCGGGTCAAATTCTTCCGGGTGCTCGCTAAACACCTGCCTGATGGTCGCGGTGAGGGCCAGGCGCAGGTCAGTGTCAATATTTATCTTGCACACTGCCATGCCCGCGGCCTTGCGCAGCATCGCTTCCGGCACTCCCTGCGCGCCGGGGATGTTTCCGCCGTATTTGTTGCACAGCGCCACCAGATCCTGCGGCACGGATGACGCGCCGTGCAGCACGATGGGATAGCCGGGCAGCTTTTTGCCGATTATCTCCAGCCGCCCGAAATCAAGCTTTGGCTCGCCCTTGAACTTATACGCGCCGTGGCTCGTGCCGATGGCAATGGCAAGAGAGTCGCAGCCGGTTTGTTTCACAAACTCGATTGCCTCGTCCGGATCTGTGTAGAGCGCGTCATGCGCGGCGACCTTTACATCATCTTCAATGCCGGCAAGCTTGCCTATCTCTGCCTCAACCGACACTCCC
>JAPLIX010000293.1 GCA_026388865.1 Pseudomonadota bacterium
ACCGCACAGGGATCAACCTTTAATCTGGCTGACAACCTTGCTGGAAAAATTTCAATAATCGCGCGGAAGGGGCGCATCTATCGCTCAAACCTTCTGACAAAAATCCTGTCATTCCTGAGCATCAGGAACCTTGTCACCGGTGGGACAACGGATATTGCCAAAAAGGGGTTTGCGTACCGTTCGATAAACGTGAAAGGAGAGATCAAAGGCAAGACATTCGTCATAAACGAAGGGATTCTGGACAGCAGCACCTTAAGCATGGCCTGGCAGGGATCGGTTGACATGGCAACTAAAAAAATTAATATCACGGTGCTGGCTACGCCGTTTCAACTTTCCGACCTGCTGCTCATGGGTATCCCGGTTGTGGGCATTGTTTTCAGCAGAACACTCATCGGTATCCCGCTGCGAGTAACCGGAACTATTGATGACCCGAAGCTGGGGCCGGCGTCTCCACTCGCGATTGGCAAGGGACTGTTGGGTGTTGTCACCAACATTGTAAAACTGCCGGTTAAAATTATCGAGCCGGTTTTACCGGAGCGGTGATCTCAAGACCATTAGCCGACAGCCTTATTTTTTCTCTTTCACGTCCGGTTCAGATTTTTGTTTGCCCTGCCGGTCGTATTTCTTTTTGCTGATTCTCCTGCCGTCTTTATAGATATCAACAAACTCTTTTTCACCCGCAGCATTATAGGTTATGCACGGCCCGTCTTTTTTACCTTTTTTATAGCTCTCCTGCCGCCACAGCTTCCCGTTTTCATTATAGATTTTGCTTATCCCGTTCAGAACATCATTGCGGTACGAGTCTTCAGCCTGCAGGGCCGCGTTCGGAAAGTATCTTTTGCTTATCCCCTCCCGCTTGTCATGGACGTATCTGAACTCGGCAAACAGCGCGCCGGATGGGTAGTAGCGTTTACTGATGCCTTCGCGCAGCCCGTTCTGGTAATTGTACTTATTGGTCAGGGTCCCGTCTTCCGCGTATTCCTTCCACTCGCCCTGCTTCTTCCCATTCTTCAGATTCCCCTCTGCCAGCAGCTTGCCGCTCTGATAGTACTCCTTATACATGCCGTTCAAGGGTTTCCTGGCTGCCTTGGCCGGGCTTTTATCAGCGCCGCTCTGATAGGATTCTTTTATTGTTTCCACGGCCGGGGAGGTGCTTGCTTCCCCGCCCGATTCCGCCGGGCATAGTGAAATAAAAAAAGTCAGTACCAGCAGCCATGACACGCAGATACTATGTAATCTCGACATCCTCTCCTCCATTACAATTTATTGATTAAGACCGTGTTACCGGTATCCTGCCGTGAAAGCCCCGCCCTGTGGGCGGGGAGCTTCACTATTATTACCTTACCTTAAATTCATAATCCACTGCAATTTTACCTGATGCGGCAAAAAGTAGCCCGTTAAATTTTAACCGGCCGGCGTTACGGTATCACGGCCGGTTCATTGCAATATAAATAATATTCTGCTATCTTCATGTAAACTATTTTTTATCAACCGGAAAAGTATTTTGAAATCAATTCGTTACAGGAAACCCTGATGGTCACCCACGGCTTTACCCTTGTTCGACAGCAGCAGATACTGGAGATTGACACTGAAGCGCGGCTGTTCCGCCATGTGAAAACCGGCGCTGAGCTTTTGTCGCTTTCTAACCGCGATGAAAACAAGGTCTTCGGCATTACCTTCCGCACGCCGGTTTATGATGCTACCGGCGTGGCGCACATACTTGAGCACTCGGTCCTGTGCGGCTCGCGCAAGTATCCGGTAAAAGAGCCGTTCGTGGAGCTTCTGAAAGGCTCCCTGCAGACCTTTCTCAATGCCTTCACCTATCCTGATAAAACCTGCTACCCGGTGGCGAGCCAGAATCTGCAGGATTTTTACAATCTCATTGATGTCTATCTTGATGCGGTCTTTTATCCGCGCCTCACACCCCATGTATTCGAGCAGGAAGGCTGGCATTATGAGATTGACCGCCATGACCAGCCGCTCACCTACAAGGGCGTTGTCTTCAATGAAATGAAGGGGGCCTATTCCTCCCCCGATAATCTCCTGGAGCGCTACACCCAGCAGTCGTTGTTTCCTGATACCACCTATGGCTTTGACTCCGGCGGGGACCCACGGGAAATCCCGCACCTCACCTTTGAGCAGTTTGCCGCCTTTCACCGGAATTATTATCACCCTTCAAATGCGCGCATTTATTTCTACGGGGATGATGTTGTTGAGCGGCGCCTGCAGCTGGTGGACGAGTATCTAAAGGATTTTGAGAAGCTGCCGCCTGATTCAGCCATAGCCCTGCAGCCCCCTCTGGATAAGCCGCAACGCGTTATCCGGCCGTATGCTGCCGGTGACGATGCCTCCCGGAACAAAGGCATAATTACCGTCAACTGGCTGCTCACCGAAACAGCTGATGTGGAAATGAACCTGGCGTTCACCATGCTTGAATATATTCTTCTGGGCATGCCTGCTTCGCCGCTGCGCAAGGCACTCATCGATTCGGGCCTGGGGGAAGATATCGCCGGCGTGGGGCTGGAAAGCGACCTGCGCCAGATCTATTTTTCAACCGGGCTCAAGGGCATTGACATAAATAATGCCGGGCGCATCGAGACGCTCATCGGTGATACCCTGGGCACTCTGGTCAGGGATGGCATTGATCCCCGCACTATTGAGGCAGCCATGAATACCATTGAATTCAAGCTGCGCGAGAATAATACCGGGCATTTCCCCCGGGGGCTGCTGCTCATGCTGCGCTCCCTCACCACCTGGCTGTACGGCGCAGACCCGCTGGCGACCGTTGCCTTTGAAGCCCCCCTTGCGCGGCTAAAAGAGCGGCTGGCGGACAACAGCGCTTACTTCGAAACCATTCTAGACCGCTTCTTACTCAAAAACCTGCACCGCACCACGGTCATATTGCAGCCCGACCCGGAACTGGCAGCGCAGGAGACGGCCGGGGAGCAAAAGCGCCTTGCCGATGCCCGCGCAGCTATGACGCCGCAGGAGCTGAGCGCGGTGATTGACAATACCCGCGCGCTCAAGCTTAAACAGGAGACACCTGACCCGTTGGAAGCGCTTGCTACCATACCGCGTCTCAACCTCCCGGATATTGATGCCCATAACAAACTCATCCCGATAGCATGTTCCGACCAGGCAGGCGCGCAGATTGCCTATCACGACCTGCAGACCAACGGCATTATGTACCTGGATTTGGGATTTGACCTCCATGTGCTCTCCCCGAATTATATCCCGTATGTTCCGCTCTTCGGCCGGGCGCTCCTGGAAACGGGAACTGACCGGGAAGATTTTGTAACCCTGGTGCAGCGCATCAGCCGTAAAACCGGCGGCATCCGCACCAGCCTGTTCAACTC
>JAPLIX010000577.1 GCA_026388865.1 Pseudomonadota bacterium
AGTATGACACCTTCCGCAAGCACGGCCACTCTCCCAGCGAAGCATTCAATGAGACCGTTGAAGAGCTGACCGAGAGCCTGATCAAGCTGGTCGCGGAAAACGGCATGGACTGGATGTATCTCAACTGCTCAGCCACTGCTCAGCGCGGCGCCCTTGACTGGAAGCCGAAATTTAAAAAAGCGGTCATGCCGGTATTCCAGGATCTGTACAAGCGGGTGGTGACCGGAGCTGAAACCAAACGCGTGTTCACCTCATGCAGCAAGGCCAACTACCAGGACCAGCTGAAGAAGGAGCTTGGCGCCATGGCCAACTCTGAAATGTGGCGCGCAGGGAAAGCAACGCGCGACCTTCGGCCCAAGGAGCCGGCAAAGAAAATCTCCAAGGCAACCAAGGGTCTGGGGGGAAGAAAGACCTATTGATAGTTTTTAAGATAATAAGAAAAGGCGCGGTTCCGAAAGAATTCGGAAGTGCGCCTTTTTAATTAATACGATAATAAGATCGGACCTCACCCTCCTCTTAATCCCCTCCCGCCAAGGGCGGGGATTTTTTTACGTTCCCTCTCGCCTCTTATAGGAGAAAAACAGGTTTGCCCGGCGCCTGCCGCGATGAAGGATGAGCGCACCGAAGCAGATGGGTGTTTTTCAACAGCCTGCTAAAGACCTGCCTTTTTCTTTACATAATTCATCAGCCCGCCTTCTTTTAAAAGCACCTGCATAAATTCCGGCACCGGCTGGGCGTTAAGCTTCCTGCCGTCTTTAAGAATGCGGATTTCCCCGCTGCCAAGCGACACCGCCACTTCATCTCCCTCGCCAATGCTGTCAAAAGCCTCCGGGCATTCCAGTATGGGAAGGCCGGTGTTGAACGCGTTGCGGTAGAAGATGCGGGCAAAGCTTTTTGCGATAACACAGGCAACACCGGCAGCTTTTATGGCAATGGGCGCGTGCTCGCGTGAAGACCCGCAGCCAAAGTTTGCGCCGGCCACAATGATATCACCCGCTTTCACCTTAGCCGGGAAAGACGGGGCAGCATCCTCCATGCAGTGCTTTGCCAGCTCCGCCGGGTCTGATGTGTTCAGGTACCGCGCGGGAATAATCGCGTCGGTATCAACGTTGTCGCCAAACTTCCAGATTTTTCCTTTAAGTTCCATGAGCGTAACCATCTGCTTATTCCCCGTCCGGACAAGCCGGAACCAACTTATAAAACAGCAACTAAACTAAGACATAAAAAGTTTTATCTGGAACTCATGAACTCATAAAGGTAAAAATAGAAAGCCTGATTTCCTGCGTTCCAGATTGTTATTTTTATCATTTCCGCTCGAATTTGAGCCTTACAGCTCCTCGGGCGACCCGATACGGCCGAGCACTGCTGATGCCGCGGCAATCGCGGGGTTTGCAAGATACACTTTGCTTTCCGGGTGGCCCATTCTGCCGACAAAATTCCTGTTGGTGGTGGCAATGGCTGTTTCACCCTTTGCCAGGATGCCCATGTGCCCTCCCAGACAGGGCCCGCAGGTGGGGGTGCTGACGGCAGCGCG
>JAPLIX010000280.1 GCA_026388865.1 Pseudomonadota bacterium
GGGGCGCGACGGGGCAAGAAAGTGAATAGTGAATAGTGGTTAGTGTTTCAATCCACGCGCCCACGCGGGGCGCGACTATATAAATATAACTTATTAAATATGCAAAGCTTATTTCCTACTTTTTGCGAAGCTAAAATTCCTAGATGCGTTTTCAGACAAACATTACAACTCAAACATCATTAATCCTGCTATCTCAATGCGTTATATGAATTGCGAATCCTCCGGGAAATCATGTGAGCTACAGGTTCGCGGAAGGAATCAGACAACTAAAGGCCCTTCCTGATCAATTGTCTTCTTAGCCCCGATATGTTCAACGCGGCGCTTCCAGTTAGCTCCAAGAAAATAAAACCGCAGGCTATCCGTTTCCTCATCAATTTCATCTATAAGACGCTCCCGCAAAACCGTCCACTGTGCAGGGTCAACAATACATTCAAAAACAGAAAACTGAACTCTCTGTCCATAATCCTGACATGCCTTTGCAACTCTGCGCAGGCGGCGCTGCCCGCCCTCCGCAGTAACTGCAACATCATAGCTAATCAATACGAGCATGCATCACTCCATAATTGAAATCACCCTGTCCCGTTAAAGACGAGAGGGCTTCTTTTCTATTTCCAGATAAATGGCGGGTATCCATCCAGATCGCCCCGCAGATGTCTTGCCAGCAGCAGCGCCTGGATGTGAAACAAAATACCGATGGTTACCTTCTCCTCAATGAACGGATGGAATATTTCCTCCTGCTTTCGCTCCTGATAAGTGACAAGCAGCGTCTTGCGCGTTTCATCCGTCATCAGCACAGCGCCGGTGTCGGATTTTTTAAATCCCTTCTCGTTAACCTGACGCAGATTAATCAGGGAGAGCGTAAGACGGTCTGCTATAAAAGGCCGGAACTCTTCAATCAGGTCAAGGGCCAGCCCCGGCCTGCCGGGTCGATCCCGGTGCAGGAAACCAACGGCAGGGTCCAGGCCTACTGACTCAAGCGCCGAGCGAACATCGTGCACCAGCAGCGTGTACAGAAATGACAACAGGCAGTTTACATTATCAAGCGGCGGTCTTCTGTTTCTCTCGGCAAACGTGAAGTGCTCTTTCTGGGAAATAATCAAATGATCAAAAACATTGAAATAGATATGTGCCGCGTCACCTTCATAGCCACGAACGACATTGAGCGGCTGCTCCTCTCGTAACAACTCCAGATAGTGAGCAAGCCGTTTTGCGGCAAGCTCAACTTCTCTGGCATTTAACTTATCCCCATGATCCCGCAATGCCCGCTGGAGTACGGTCCGGGCATTGGCAATCTTACCGATGAGAATGGCCTTGGCCATCTCCGCTGAGAATTGTAGGTCATCTGCCTTACGGTATTGCTCGCGGCGCAGCAGGACATTGCCGGTCACCGGCCCCTGAACTCGCGCAAGAAACCGGCCGTATTCCGAAAGAAAACTTATCTCAACGCCGTTCTCAGCGCAGAAGCCCATGAGAAACGGGCTGCAGCTTACCTGCCCGAAGCAGACTATGCCGCCGATGGTATGCACCGGCACGCGCAGGCGAATCTCCTGCTCTACTTTTACAACAACCGTTTCTCCCTCTTTGGAGAGATAGGCCCCCTGCGTGGTGACAAAGAGCGTGTTAAGATGTTTTTTCATTATCCTTAATTATCCGAGACAAATAATCCTTTACCGATTTCACCTTGCCCGTTATTTTGGGCAGGCACAGAGAGTTTATGGAACAGTTATCACATGTGGGCATGTACGCAGCAGCTGGCGTTCGGCCTGACTCAATCAGCTCATGTACTCGCCGCGCGGTTTCTTCCGTCTCTTTTTGCAAAGCAACATCAAAGATTACATCAAGCCGGTGCCGCGTTTTGCCGTAGAACAGAGCACCTTCCGGGACTTCAGTATTGAGCATTTCCTCAAGGCAC
>JAPLIX010000483.1 GCA_026388865.1 Pseudomonadota bacterium
AGCGGTAAATGGTCATTTCTGACAGGCCCGGACGCTCCGCTTTCAGAAAGGCCAGCGGGCGATAGAGCGGGTCCTGGTGGCAGGTTTTGCAATCCGGGTAGTCAGCCGCGTTCTGTTTGGGCTTGCCGTCTTTTGCGACCGGGCTGTGGGCGCTTCTATCCAGAAAGTCTCCTACTTTTTTATGTGAAAACTGCTTGCCCGATGACGGCTCGTTCATATGGCAGACCAGCATGCAGTCGACCTTCTTCGGCTCGCCATGCGGAAATTTGTCAACATTGGCGTGACAGTCCGTGCACCGCAGGTTGCCGTGGGGGCTGTTCACATACATGTCTTCAGTGACATACAGGAGTTTGAACTTGCCCTCCTTGTTGTGATAGCTCAGACCCCGGTATTTGTGGCAGAACAGGCAGTTCTCTTCGTCGAACGCATTGGCGGCGGAACCGCAGAGACAAAGTAGTGCCGTCACTGCCAGCATTATGACGCGAACAATGATCGTTGACATATTTTTCTGCTGCACCAGGCTTTCTCCTCTTACGCAAAGCGCTTCATAAAAAATATCTAACTATGTTGGTTTGTGCTGGGGGGTACAAAAAAGCAGGAAACCCGGTATATCCGATTCGAAGCCATCCGGTTAAGCGCCAGGCAGTACAGCTATTTTTTATCTGAGCCGAAAATAACCGGAAATTTGAAATCCTTGTATTCTTTGATCATCTTCACAATCTCGATGCGTGACAGATCTGCGGCCCTGAGCGCATCATACCCCAGCTCGCTGTAGTTCAGATATCCCTGCTTGCAGTGGCATTCCTCACAGGTAACGGGTTCCCTGGAGATATGTTTCATTAATTGCTGTTTAATTTTTTCCTTTTGTTCAGGAGCATAACTATCTTTATTTTTTAAAAAATCAAACGCCAGTTTTATTTCAGGCAATACATCAAGCCGCTCAAACCCATGCCCGTCTGGCTTGACGGGGACAATTTTAGCCCCATAGTTTTCATTCTGACCCTTAACCTGTTTCAACTCCGTGCCGGTCTTGTCGTCAAACCATGTAAACCGTATAGCTGAGTTCTGCTCCTTCCTGATGTGGCAGGTTTCACAAGCCAGAAAAAATGTGTGCATATTATAATATGACCTGAATTCTTCAGATTTGTTGTGGCAGAAATTCCCGTGGCAGCGCAGGCACATGGGGGCAGATTCAATATCTGTCGTTACCGGCTCATCGGACACATGGAAATGGCCGGTTCCTATTTCGCGGCGCAGCTTTTTACTATATTTTTCAGGTACCGCCTGTTCTCTGGAAACGGTCTGCCGGTGGGGCTGCTGGAAATAGAGAAACCGGGCGAGGCTGTATAAGCAGAAAATAATGGCCAGCAGCGCCAGGAATCCGAGCAGATTACAGATAAGTTTCAGTAAGGGATTTGTCATGATGATTGAAAACCACAGGGCTCAAGGGTTCGAGGGGTCAAGGGTTCGAGTGAAATGACCACTGGGACCCTTGACCCCTTGAACCCTGATGAATAATGCTGATGATAAAAATTGATATCTCCCGTCATTTGGAATTATACGCTGCTCGCGCCCTTCGTTATGCGTTCATACTCAAGCGGGTGCTCTTCTTTCAGCTCATGTTCTGAAATTTTCCCGTCAAGCCAGACGGTCGACATGGGGAATTTCCCCGGCTTTAAATGAACTTCGTAAAAATGCCACACCATGATGGCACTTGAGGCAAGTATCGCCTCCATGGTATGCACGAGCACTGAAATGTCAAAGATGAACTTCGGGAAGTACTCCTGGAACCAGAGAAACAGCCCCGTAACCGTTATGATGATGCCGCCAATCATGCCGGTCCAGTATTCAAGCTTCTCCTTGTAATTGAAGCGGTCAAACAGGGGCTTTGCATGAGCCCATCCGAGGTAGTACGCCATATTCTGTCCTGCCTCCCGGAGGTCCTTTACGCGCGGCAGCATATCCCGCAGGTAGCCTCTGCCTGCTGCGGTAAAAAAAACATATCCTGCCTGATAGAACATGTTTAAGACCATGACCACGGCAGCAACCCGGTGGAGTATCCCGCGCCAGTAAAAAACAATATCCCGGTACTGCCCGAGTGGTGCTACCCACTCCTCGGGAAACTCAACCATGAACCCGGTCACGGCCAGCACGACAAATGTTGACCAGGTGAGGTGGTGCTGCACCCGCTCATGGAGATTGAGCCTGATGTAATACTTTTCTGCGCCTGGCGCCGGGTGGCCGCCGGCTGCTGCAGTATCTGTTTTCATTGATGCCTCCCTCTGCTGCGAAGCGTATTGTTAAAAATTAACCACAGAGAACACAGAGAAAATAAAATTAGCAAAAAGTCTGTTAACCCCCTCTGTGTCCTCTAATTGATTAATCTCTTTATCCCTTCCTTTAATCTGGTCACATTAAAATTTATCAGCAGACCAACTCTCTTATTCAGTGCTCTTAAATAGGTCAACAGTTGTGCTTCATATATCTTGTGAATCACTTCCACCGCTTTCAATTCTACTATAACTTCCCCTCTAACCAGATAATCGATCCGGTGCTTGCCAACATCTTTGCCCTTATATCTCAGGCTTATCTCTTTTTGTCTGACATATTCGATACCTCTCAAGCTGAACTCATGGGCCAATGCTTCTTCATAGACACTTTCTAACAGACCGGGCCCAAGGGTGGAATGAACCTCCATAGCACAGGATAGTATTTGTTCAGTTATATCGCTTAATGGAAACTCTTTTTGAGAACACAGAGTATCTCTCAGTGGTCTCTGTGGTTTCATCTTGTTCCCCTTTTTTTATAAAACTTTTGACACTACCCTGCGAAGCTCACGCCGCGTGGCAAAGTAGTCCAGAACCTGGTGCACGATCATACATCCTATTAACCCTCCGATGAGCACCATATAAAAATATTTTATCAGTAGTAAGATTATATTCTGATAATATCTCTGGTCCCCGGCAGCAACCTTCAGCGTCTGTCCGAGGAGCGTCTGGAACGGCTTCATTTGCCCCTTTTCTATCTCCCGCTTGCGGAGTAGCGCATCTGCCTTGTTCTCATAAAAGCCGGTTTTGTACTGGGCGGGGTGTATATTTCCCTGGGCAAAACTGGGCGTGGCATCCGGGTGACATGCCTGCACGCCGCCCTGGTTGCTGCAGGTGCGCACCAGGTTGTCTTTATAGATGGCAGAACGGAGATCAGTCTTCGGCATTATTTCATGGGAGAAGTAGCCGACCGGCGCATGACAGGTTATGCAGTTGGGAGCATTCGGGTCGCCGTATTTTATTGCCTGCCAGTGAAATGTGTCGCGGAACGTGCCCACGGTCTTTATATTGTGCCGGGCCATCTTTTCCTCATCCTCATGACACGATGTGCACAGTTCCACCATGCGCTTTGATGAGCGGCGCTGGTTCAGGCGCTCGGTAAAATGATAATAGAACACATTGGTCCAATCATCCCTGGTGTGGCAACCCCGGCACCGGTCAAGGATCTCCCGGGCAATTCCCTGCTCCTGTTTCGCTAATTTGCTGACCGGCGGGTAGATACGGTTATCATGGCAGTAGGTGCAGGTGGGAAGGTCTTCAGCATGCTGTTTGGGCTTATCCTTCGGTCCCCTGCCGTGCACGCTCAGTTCAAACTTCTCAATCATTTTGGCATGGGAAAAGGGCGTGTTGGATGACGGGTCAACGAGATGGCAGACCGCAGCGCAGTCAACTTTTTTTACCGTGCCGTGGGGAAATCCTTTAATATCCGTGTGGCATTCTCCACAGCGGACTTTAGCGTGGACCGATTGGTTGTAGAGGGATTCATTGACATAGTAGAGGTGCTTCCTGCCCTCTTTATCAATTCTTCCCAGGCCTGAATATCTATGACACAGGAGGCAGTTCTCCTCGTCAACAGCGTATGCCCGTGATGACATGCAGAACAACAATAGAAGCAGAAATAGCAACAATGATCTACGGCTCATTTGACAGATTTCACGCAGCGGAAACCGACGCTATAGCTTTTTGCATCAGGAAGGGAAAAAAACCGGTTGGCAACACGCACCTCTCGCGCATCACAGTACCAGGCTCCGCCGCGGAGAACTTTATGTGTTCCCGCAACCGGGCCCCGGGGGTTTTTCTCCGGGCTCGAATAATAATATGCACTGTCATACCAGTCCGAACACCATTCCCATACATTACCAATCATGTCGTACAAGCCGTACCCGTTTGGCTTTAAACTTTTTACCGGCAATATGCCAAATGATTTAAAATTTGCGTAACTCGTATCCGGTGTATCACCCCACGGGTATTTGCCATGCATACTCCCCCCGCGGGCAGCATACCCCCATTCAGCCTCGGTGGGGAGCCTTGTGCCTGCCCATGAAGCATAAGCCGCGGCATCCTGCCAGCTTATGCCAACAACCGGGTCCTCGCTACGGTCGAGTTCCGGCTGCCAGTAGAGCGGTTTCTGGTGGCCGGTCGCTTCCATAAACTTTTTGTACTGCCCGATGGTTATCTCATGCACGTCAATATAAAAAGAATCAACATACACTTCATGTACCGGCATCTCATCAGGGTCACCGTCCTCTGATCCCAGGCTGAATTTGCCGCCCGGCACCATGACCATGCCGACCTCTTCAGCGCAGCTGACCGTTCCTGCACGGCAGAAGGCTGAACAGCACGCAGCGATGCCAAGCAGTATCAAGAATGCTATTTTCATCATGGTCGTTTCAGGGAA
>JAPLIX010000059.1 GCA_026388865.1 Pseudomonadota bacterium
CCCATTGCATGATGGATGAAACGTTTACCAGCGGCCAGCCCCAGCGCGCCACGGTCAGGATCGAGGATCAGGGCGGGACCCCGGTAACCGTTGAATTAAACACCTACCCGGTAACCAATGGAGCGGGTGAAGTCATTCACGGTATCGAAATCCTGCACGATGTTTCAGAGCGTGAACAACTGCTGCATGAGCTGGTGCAGACACGGGCTTTGGCGCTGCTGGGAAAATATTGCGCAGAGCTGACCCATGAAATAAAAAACCCCCTCAACTCAATCGCTATACAAATCCATCTGATGCAGCGGTTTGCAGACAAAGCGCAGGGAGAGCTCAAGAATGACATGCAGGATATCGTTCGTGTTCTGAAAGAAGAGGTGGACCGGCTCAACAATTTGAGCAAAGAGTATCTCCAGATCACCAAATCGCCGCCACTGGAGATGAAAAAGAGTTCTGTGCCGGCATTGCTCTCCGAAGTCATTGAACTCGCTCAGCCGCTGCTGTCGCTTTCACAGATCGCTCTGAACGTTAAACGGGATGAGGAGGTGCCGGAAATTTATCTTGACCGGGATAAAATGAAACAGGTGTTTTTAAATATTATAAATAATGCTATAGATGCCATGCCCCAGGGGGGAACGCTGACCATCTCAACCAATACCAGAACTTCATCCGTTGTCATTTCTTTTGCGGATACGGGCACCGGACTCCCGGATGACAGCTGCGACAAGGTGTTTCAGCCGTTTTATTCCACAAAAAGCAATGGCACCGGCCTTGGTCTGACGCTGGCAAAGAATATTGTTGAAGCGCATGGCGGCACTATCTCGATTGAAAGCAGGCAAGCCGGGGCCATGTTCCTTGTCGAAATACCGACAGTGATGAAGTAAAGCAGAGACCCAACGCATGGACAAACCGAATATTTTAGTCGTTGATGATGATAAAAACGCGCTGCAGGGATACCTGAAAGTCCTCAGCCAGGATGAGTTTTCAGTTGAGGGCGCGGCAACCGGTTATGAAGCGCTCAAGAAAATTGAGAAGCAGTCCTTTGATATTGTTATATCTGATATCAGGATGCCGCAGCTTGATGGCCTCACGCTGCTAAGGGAAATCCAGAAGCGCGACCCTGATGTCACCGTGGTCCTAGTGACCGCCTTTGGCACCATCGACAGTGCTGTTGAGGCCATGAAGCTTGGTGCGGAGACGTACCTGACCAAGCCCATCAATGTTGAAGCTCTGGAAATTCTCATAAAAAAAATCTGGGAGAAAAAGAAGCTCTACCGGCAGAACCGGGAGCTGAAACAGATACTCAGGGAGCGCTATAAATTCTCNNNCCTCCACCATAGGCAATACGCCGCAGATGCAATCCCTGTTCAAGACCGTGGTGCACATTGCTCCCACTGATGCCTCAATACTTATACAGGGTGAAACCGGCACCGGAAAAGAGCTGTTTGCCAACCTCATCCACTACAACAGCGACCGCTCGGATAAGCCGTTTATTGCCCTGCACTGTGCGGCGCTCTCCGAAGGATTGCTCGAGAGCGAGCTGTTTGGCCACGAGAAGGGGGCCTTCACCGGTGCCATCCGGGAAAAACCGGGACGCTTTGCACTGGCCAATGGAGGCAGCTTATTCCTTGATGAGGTCGGGGAGATGAGCCAGAGCACCCAGGTAAAGCTTCTCCGGGTAATAGATACCGGCGAGTTCGAGCGTGTTGGCGGAGAGAAGACCTTCCGCGTTGATGTGAGGATTATTGCTGCCACCAATAAAAACCTCGAAGCCGAGGTAAAAAAAGGAAATTTCCGGGAAGACCTGCTGTATAGAATCAATGTCATTGTTTTAAACATTCCCCCGCTCAGGGAGCGTAAGGGGGACATACCGCTGCTGGCAGAGTATTTTTTGCAAAAGTATATTGAAAAAAATAGAAAACTCGTGCGTGAACTTACCCCCAAGGCTGTGGCACTTCTCCAGGAATATGACTGGCCGGGAAATGTCCGGGAACTGGAGAATGTTATAGAGCGGGCCGTGATACTGAGTAGAGATGATGTAATTACACCGGCACTGCTCCCTGTGCATATCCGCACGGGTGAAGAAATCGATGAGCAGGCACTGCCAATCCTTACCATTCCTTTTGGTATTCCCATGAAAGAGGCGGAGAAGATAATCGTTCAGGAAACCCTGCGGCGCACGAAAGGAAACCGCACCCAGGCGGCAAAACTTCTGGGTATGAGCGTTCGCAAAATTGTTTATCTGTTAAAGGGCTGGAAAGACTAGCCAGCCAGCTATGAAAAATTTACCTGTTTTATTTTTTGGCTGCCCATAACCATGAAAAATTTTCATTTGCTCTCCTGAACCACTTTCATAATACATTCCCTGCTTTTCTACAGCTTTATAACCATCTGTATTAGCTTCCAAAAAAAAATCAATTCTCCAAAAACATAAAATGTGCTGGTACTGGTATAGCTTTTGCCTGTTAATTAAATAAAAAAGAGGAGGAACTATGGAGACAGCATATTTATCAGAAGAAGGGTTGCAGGTACAAAATATTGCCGTTGAAGAGAAAGAGGAAATGTTTAGCTCTGATGAGACAGGTGATGACGAAGTGACCACTGAGATTGCTGAGAGTATTGATATTGCTGATAATAAAGGGCTCACTCCCAGAGATATTAATGTATTGTCATCCTATCTCAAAGAGATGCGCACCAGCACGCTCATTAGTGCTCAGGAAGAGCTTTTGCTGGGAAAAGATGTCATGGATGAAGAGGGAAAAAAGCGTTCTTTGACCCAGCGATGGATGGTGCTGTTTTGCCACATGGTTAAAAAAAGTAAAATTGAAACACGCTTTCCCGGAAAAAAGAAAGCATCAGAAAGTGAGATCGCTGAACTGGACAAAACACTACAGCTTTTTTTGCAGATAGTTTCACTTGATAAGGAATATAAAAAGATTGAACGGCTGTTAAAACAGAGTGATCCGGGATCGTATGAGCGTAAAAAACTGGCCCGCAAAAAAGTTGGTACTTTCACTGCTGCTGGAGAAATCCTTGCTCGTATCAACCTGCTGAGGCTGCATGAAAAGGGGCTTATAAAGAAGCTGGAAAAGTATGTTTCTGTTGACCGAAATAAGAAAATCCATGCGGCAAGGGCAATGCAGGCTATCATGGAGGAGTTGAAAGAGGGCGAGACACGAGCCAGGGAAGCGAAAGATAAGCTGGTGAAGGCCAACCTGCGGCTGGTGGTGGGGATTGCTAAAAAATATATTAACCGAGGCCTGCCTCTTGCTGATCTCATTCAGGAGGGCAACATTGGTCTCATGCGGGCAGTAGAGAAGTTTGACTATCGGCTGGGCAACCGTCTCAGCACCTATGCCTGCTGGTGGATACGCCAAACCATGCTGCGCTCAATAGACGAGCAGACCCGCACCATCCGCGTCCCGGTATATGTTAATGAGCGGATAAAAAAGATGATAAAGAGCTCTCAGCAACTGGCGCAGCACAAGGGGAGCGAACCGGTATCAATGGAACTTGCTGCGAAAATGGGACTTCCTTACACCCAGGTGGACGAGATTATGCAGGTGGCAAAAGATACCATCTCGCTGGAAGCACCGCTGGGTGACGATGAAAGCTCGCTGCAGGATTACGTGTCCAATAACCTGGCACCATCACCTCTGGATGATGCTCTGCACTTTCAGCTTTTTGAAGAGGCGGATGAAGCGCTGCACTATCTGAGCGAACGGGAAGAAACCATTATCAGAATGCGCTATGGATTGGGCGTTGATAACGAGCATACCCTGGCAGAGATCGGTGAAAAACTCGGGGTATCGCGGGAACGCATCAGGCAGATCGAAGTGTCCGCCCTGCGCAAACTGCGGCGCTCGGACAAGCTGCGGGAATTAAAGTTATTCCTGAGACAGTAAAAAAAAAGAAAACAGCGACGGCGTTGTTTAGCAAGGGAATGAAATCGAGTAGGAGGCAGGTGATTAGTTCACC
>JAPLIX010000288.1 GCA_026388865.1 Pseudomonadota bacterium
ATAAAAGTTTTGAGCGGAGAAGTCATTACCCTTGATGAATGTCCTGATTGAGTAAACAGATTATGCCTTTATTTCATAGTTGGCTTAACCCTGCGCTTGAAGTTCGCTGCAACAGTAAAGGCTGCAGGGGGGTATACGCAAAAGATTTTTTACCAGCGAGAGAGCGTCTGGCAATATGGGGTGGTCATGTAATGCATCTGGCTGATGAACCGGTTTTTTCAGGTGGCAGGGGCGACTTTGCCGCTCAAATAGAAGAGAGGTTTGTTTTGGGCCCAAAACACGAAAGCGAACTTGAGGATACTGATTTTTTTAATCACAGTTGCAGCCCGAATGCCGGATTTAAAGGGCAGGTGTTTCTTGTAGCCATGCGCGATATTAAATCTGATGAAGAAATAACCTTTGATTACGGGATGGTGCTGAATTTGCCAGAGGGGCAGCCTTACCGGATTGAATGCTACTGCGGCAGCCCGAACTGCCGTGGTATTGTGACCGGCAATGACTGGAAATTGCCGGAACTGCAAAAACGCTACGATGGGTGGTTCCAATGGTATTTACAGGAAAAAATTGACCAGTTAAAAAACAATGCCGAATAGTTTTTTTGAAAGAGTTTTACCCTGTCGTGAGCGTGCTTCGGAGCTTGCCATGGGTCTTACCGCCAATAAGCTGATGGACTGGCTCTTCAATTACCTGCTTTATCCATATGTTATTTATACATGCGGAACAATAAGGGGTGGAGTTATTATGATACTGGCAACAATGATAGCCTGCCTTCTCATATTAAAGTTTTACGACTGGTCGCAGCGCGACTGGCTGGGTATTGAAGCGATAAAGACCTTGAAAGCATATGATGGCGGTCGCGCCGGTGGTCGGATAGCCGCATGGTTTCTCCAAAAAAGCGAACCCGCGGCTTTTCTTTTTCTTACAGTCTGGTACGATCCCTTTATCACCACGGCTTATTTGCGCAAGGGGAAATTTAATGGCATGATGGGGCGTGATTGGCGGATTTTTTTTATAAGCCTCCTCATCGGCAATGGCTACTGGATAATTGCCTGCTACATGGGGATAACACTTGTTGAGTGGGCTTGGCGGGGGGTGAAGGGCTTTTTGTAACGAGGAAAAAACAATGGGTCAGATTTATTTTTATATCCTCATCAATGTTATGTGTAGAATAAAGGTTGGAAGTCACATAAAATGGTAGATATTGACATAGTAGCAAAGTCAGATGTCATCAATAGATGGGGTATGCCAGAATCATTGCACCTTCCAATTTCCGCTAAAAATAAAGAATCTATATCCAAATATATAGGTAATATTGTCGCGGAATTATCGGCACCGAATACAAATAATGCTTTTCTAGTTGAAGTGTCAGTGCCAACGTCAATCAATACTAAATTAGCTGTATGGAAATTGCCTGAATCAAAGGTTTTACATCAAACATTACAAGTTTGGGTACATGTAGACTATAAAGGATACAGAAAGGCATACATAAAGGCATTCCCAGACGAGGATATTTCTTCGTTGATTTTAGATCATATCCAGAATAGAAAAATGGTAAAAGTTATGGGCTTTAATTATACTCGAATAATACCAGTTTCGAGAGGAGCAAATTCAAGCAGTGGTGCTCTCTCTGAACAATGGGGCATCAAATATCATAGCACTCCGCAAATGCGGAAGATCAATAGTGAGAAAAAAAGTTTTATACAATACGCAGACCTATCTAGCCTTGTTAAAATGTTAAATATAAAAACAGGGGGTGGAGTTATGGATGCTGTAAATGAAGCCCAGAAACTATTACTTGAAGAGTGAAAACACATAACAATCGGCGTCAACTCGGGTGGCTGCAAAAGGGCACAACAGCGCCCTTTGAAATGATAAAGTCGGGTCAGATTTATTTTTTTATGTTGCCAATATAAACAAGCTTAACTGCTTGCAAGGTGTATCACCACCTCGGCCGAGTGTTCCTTGCGGTCGTCAACAAGGGGAATCGCCTGGTCATGCTGCTCCACGCCGTCAACGGTCACGCGCGTATCACCACTGCCGGTGCACTGCTGCAGGATGGCGATGTGATAGACCGTCTCACGATACCGGTAGTGCACCGTGAACCCCGTCCAATCCGCGGGGAGGCATGGAACAAAACGCAGTTTGTCCTTTTCCAGCCTTAAGCCCAGGAGTGATTCCAGGATCAGCCGGTACATCCAGCCGGCCGAGCCTGTGTACCATGTCCAGCCGCCGCGGCCAATGTGCGGCGCCAGCGCATAGACATCGGCCGCAACGACGTACGGCTCTACTTTGTAGGTCGCAGCCCCCTCCGGAGACAGCGCATGGCACAGCGGGTTGATTATGGTCAGCAGCTCCCACGCGCGCCGGCTGTCGCCCAATGCGGCAAACGCCATCGCCGCCCAGATCGCCCCATGCGTGTACTGTCCGCCATTCTCTCTAACACCCGGGACATACCCTTTTATATAACCGGGATTCAAGTCCGACGTGTCGAACGGCGGGTCCAGGAGCTGGATCAGCGCATGCTCGCGCCGCACCAGGCGCTTATCCACCGCTTCCATTGCCATGCGCGAGCGCTTGGCAGCGCCCGCCCCGGACAGCACCGACCAGCTTTGCGCAATCGAATCAATCTGGCATTCGGGGTTACGCGCCGACCCGAGCGGTGAGCCGTCGTCAAAGTACGCGCGGCGGTACCACGCGCCGTCCCAGCCATGCTGCTCGATATTCAGGCGCAGCTGCGCCGCCTCCCTCTGGCAGCGTTCGCCAAAGGCGATGTCACCACGCGTACCGGCAACCTCAGCGAACCGCATCAGCACTTCATATAAAAAGAATCCCAGCCAGATGCTTTCGCCGGCGCCCTGTGCGCCCACCAGGTTCATACCGTCGTTCCAGTCACCGGTGCCCATGAGCGGCAGGCCGTGCGCACCACGGCTGAGGCCCCTGAGAATGGCTCGCACACAGTGTTCGTATAAACTGGCCGCTTCTCTAGACCGGACCGGGAGATCATAATACGAGTCCTCCTCCGTATTGAGCACGCGGCCTTCAACGAAGTGTATGGGTTCATCCAGCACGCCGGTATCCCCGGTGGTCAGGACATAGCGACACGTCGTGAACGGCAGCCAGAGGTAATCATCCGAACAGTGCGTGCGCACGCCGCGGCCCGAGGGGGGGTGCCACCAGTGCTGAACATCTCCTTCCGGGAACTGATGGGCAGCGCAGCGGAGCAGATGCTCGCGCACCAGCTGCGGCTCGGCGTAGATAAGCGCCATCACGTCCTGCAGCTGATCGCGAAAGCCGAAGGCGCCCCCCGATTGGTAGTATCCGCTCCTCGCCCAGAGACGGCACGCCAGAGTCTGGTACAGAAGCCAGCCGTTGGTCAGGATGTTGACGGATTGGTCGCGTGTTTCCACCTGCACTGCGCCGAGCGTGTGGTTCCAGTACTGCCACACCGCTTCGAGCGCGCCGCGCGCAGCAGCAGATCCACGGAAGCGATGCACCAGGTTTCTGGCCTCATCAACATCTCGTCCGACGCCGAGCATGAATATGATCTCACGCTCCTGCCGGTCGACCAGATCGAATGCAACCTGGAGCGCGGCGCAGGGGTCGAGCGCAGCCCCTACCTTGCCGGAGAGGCGCGTTCGCGTCATGGCAGCCGGACTCCGCAGCGTGCCGTTACGCCCCAGGAACTCAGTCCGGTCACCGCTTACGGTCCGAGTCGCATCGTCCACGTCGAAAAAGGCCACCCGGCTGGTGAACTCCGTGTTGTAGGAGTTGCGCGCGAAGAGCGCTCCGCTCACGGGGTCAACTTCGGTGACCACGTGCATTGCTGATTTTGACCGCAGATCTCCCAGCACCCATTCCACGTAACCCGTGGCAGAGAGCCGGCGGGACCGGCCGGACTCGTTTCGCACCTTCAATACCGCAAACTTGATCTTCGCCTCCAGGGCCACGTAAACCCACAGCTCCGAGCGAATGCCGCGCTCCGTGTGTTCGAAGACGCTGTAGCCGAATCCGTGCCGCGTGACGTAAAGCGTCGCCCCGCGGCTGGGCAGCGGCGTGGGGGACCAGAAGTGGCCGCGCTCTTCATCACGGAGGTAAAACGCCTCACCGCTGGAATCGCTCACGTGATCGTTCCCCCAGGGAGTGAGGCGGAACTCATGGGCATTCTCGCTCCAGGTGTAGGCAAGGCCGCTCTCTGAGATAACGGTCCCGAAGAGCGGGTTGGCCAGCACATTCACCCACGGCGCCGGCGTCAGCTGCCCGGGCGCGGTCGTAATGACGTACTCGCGCCCGTCAGGAGTGAATCCGCCCAGCCCGTTGAAGAAGATGAGATCGGGGCGCGGCAACGCGGCGACCGCCGGAGGCTCTGAGCGAAGGGTTCGGGTCGGTGTCAGGAGCGGCGCTGTTACTTCCGCAGGGCCGCGCCGGTTGATCTGGTCCGCCAGGGTTCCCCGGCTGTCGCTGATGATAGCGCGGGCGACTGTTTGCAGAAGAATACGGTCCTCGTCTGCTATCTGGTCCCCGGGCCGTACAAAAATGCCGCCTGGTCGATCCGCCACGTTAGCTTCGGTGCCTGCGGCAATGAGTCCCATGATCTGGTCGTGCAGAAGCTGCCGGTAACCGGAGTGATCTTCGTTCCAGATCACCAGATCCACCGCCAGTCCTTTCAGGCGCCAGTACGCGTGGGCCTGCACGAGCTGGCGTACCAGCTCGATATTGGCCGGATCCGCGATCTGCAGCAGCACGATGGGCACATCGCCGGAAATGGCGTAGCCCCACAGGCCGGATTGCCCGCGGCGGTTCTTGCTGATGATGCTCGCATCGGCGCGCAGCGAGGAATTGGCGTACAGCACCGAGCCGGCCAGGCGTCCATAGAGTTGCGCGTCGGCTTCGGTGGCATTGAACTGCCGCAGGGCCACCTGGCTGTGTGACCACGCCAGGTCAAAGACGCGGTCCGCGAGGCGCCGATCCTGGTATTTCTCGATAAGACTTAAGGCTGCGTCGCGGGTTTCACCGATGCCGGAGACCATATTGATCGTTGCCGACTTGTTCGGCTCGAGTGTGATCCGATACCGGATCGCGACAATCGGGTCAAGCACGGAGCCCTGGCTGCCCGAAAGCGCCGCTGCATCGCTCATCGCCTGTGGATTGACAAGGTTGTTGCCGTGGCCGATGAACCGCATGCGGTCCGTCTCATAGGAAATGTCGCCGACATCCGCCCCGTGCACGGCCATCAGGTGCAGCATCCATGGCACCTGCTCGTCCTGGGAGCGGGGCCGGCGCGGGCACAGGAGCGCCTGCCGCTGGAGGATGATCTCGGTCTGCACAAAAAGATTGCTGTACGCCGCATGCAGTGCATCTGCGGCAGGCGAGGTGAGAACCACCTCGGCGTAACTCGTGACGTCGATCGTCCGGCGCGTCCAGGAGCGGTTGGCGATAGTGAGGCGGCGCAGCTCGATGTCATCCTCCGGCGAAACGGCGATCTCCGTGTGCATGTCCAAGCCGTTTTTGCGGCAGCGGAACTCCGCGCGCGCCTCCGAGAAAATCGCCTCATAATTCTCCGTTTGTTTAAGCGCCGGCTGAAAGGCGGTTGACCAGAACTCCCCGCTCGCCACGTCGCGGATGTAACAGAATGATCCCCAGTTGTCGCAGGTGCTGTCTTCGCGCCAGCGCGTCACGGCGATGTCCTTCCAGCGGCTGTAGCCGCCGCCCGCATTCGTTACCATCACGTGATATCTGCCGTTCGACAGCAGCTGCACTTCCGGCAGCGGCGTGTCCGGGCTGCTGAAGACACTCACCGGCGTCTCCGGAGCGCCGGCAGTTGTGCGTATGTCGGAGAGCTCGGCGGTGGGCCAATAGACCGCTGCGGCCGTTGGCACCCGCTCCTGAAGGAGCAGCGTGGTCGCCTGGAACATCGGATCCGACTCAAAGCGCCGCTGCATCGGACGGTCCAGGAGCAGATAGGCCAGCGAGAGAAGGCTCATGCCCTGGTGATGTGCCATGAAGGACCGCACCACGGCGCTTGTTTGCCCGCGGGGCAGGCGCGACGGGGTGTAGTCGATCGCTTCATAGAAGCCGTATTGCCCTTCCCGCCCGTCAGCGGCGAGCCGCTGCAGATTCAGGCACGCCTCCCCGGGCGCCACCATCAGCGCGAGCGCCGAGGCATACGGCGCAATGACCAGGTCCTCTGCCAGTCCGCGCTTGAGCCCCAGGCCGGGCACGCCGAACGCCCGGTACTGGTAGTTGAGATGAACATCAATCATGTTATAGCCGGATTCCGACATGCCCCATGGCACGCCGCGCTTCTTTGCATACTCGATCTGCCGCTCCACCGCCGCCTTGCAGGTCTGATCGAGCAGCGTGTTCTCGTAGGTCGGCATCACCAGCAGCGGCATCAGGTACTCGAACAACGAACCGCTCCATGAGAGGAGAATCGGCTCTCCGCCGGCGCTAGTGAGCAGGCGCCCCAGGGCAAACCAGCTATCCTGCGGCAGTTGTCCCTGCGCAATCCCGACGAAGGTGCACAATCTCGCTTCCGAGGCCAGCAGGTCGTAGTAACCCGAGTCCCGCCGGCGCTCGCCAACATTGTAGCCGATGGTCAGCAGCTGACGCGCCTGGTCAAACAGGAAGTCATACTCCATGCGGGCGAGTTCGCTTGCCTGCTGCGCGAGCCGTTCGATGGCAGCAATCCGTTCTCTGGCGCGAAGGCTTGCTGCCGTGATGAGTCGTCGCAGTTCATCAAGCCGCTCGCTCTCCCCGGGCGCCGCGTCAGCGCCGCGCTGGTACGTGATTGCCGGGAGCAGTTCCTCCTCAAGCCGTGCCAGTTCGCGCAGCGTTGGGATAGTGTCGCTGCCGCGCAACTGGCTGAGCCGGTTCGAAGGGGGCGACAGCACTGTCCACGGAGTAAGAAACGCCAGCTCATCAAGGGCATCAAGGCATTGCCGGCGGAGGGCATCGGCCCACCACGGTGCCTGGCTCTTTGAGTCAGCATCGATGCCGGCTGACACTTCCGCGGCGGATGCCGCCAACCGGTCAAGGCACAGCCGCAGCGCCGCGAGCGTGGCTGGCCGGGAATCGCCGGCAAACTCCAGATCTTTCTGCAATTGAGCGAGCTGGGCCGGAGCGGCCCCTCCCGCAGCGTCCACGAGAATCCCCAGGGTGTCGCTTAAGCCCTCAAACCATCGCTCTCCCAGAATCTGTTGATCGGGAAGCGCGAGCAGACCCGGCCGCAGCGTCAGCAGATGGCCGGCGAGGTTGCCGCTGTCCACGGTCGAAATATAGAGAGGCGGCAGCGGTTGCAGAGACTGCGTGTCATACCAGTTGTAGAAGTGGCCCCGGTGTCGCTCCAATCCTTCCATGGTGTGGAAAGCACTGGCCGTGCGCTCGATCAGCCGCCCCGCCGAAATGTAGCCGAAGTCGTACGCGGACAAATTCGCCAGCAGCGCAAGTCCGATGTTGGTCGGTGACGTGCGATGCCCGACCACCGGAGCGGGATGCTCCTGATAGTTGTCAGGCGGCAGCCAGTGATCTTCCGGGCCGACGAACATCTCAAAAAATGCCCATGTCTTTCGGGAAAGCTTCCGCAGAAAGAAGGTCTGGTCGGCGGTCAGTCGCGCCCTGCGATGAGCGAGCGGCCGGCTGATCCACCAGGCTATAGCGGGGGAGATAAACCAGAGACCAAGTATGGGTCCTGCCACGCCCAGCACCGCCGGCTTTGCTGCCGTCAGATAAAGCACCGCGGAGATGGCAATGACGGGGGCGATCCACAGCATCCGACATAAGGCCGCAAGGTTCGTGCCCCTGGTGCGGTCCGGGTCGTTTGAGGGGCTCCACTCCAGCAGCCGTTTGTTTGTGACCAGCATGCGCCAGGCCGTGCGCACAATCGCATCCAGGCTGAAGAACGCCTCGTAGGGAAGACAGGCGAGCGTAAATGCCGCCTGAGCAAAATGCCGGCCCGCTGAGCGGGCCGTGGCGGCGAGATGCTGACGCAGCAGCACATCTTCCGCCTTGCGGAGCGTTTCCAGAGTAGAGGCAATCCAGGGAGGAATCAGGATGGTTCCGATCACCGCCAGCGTCCATAGCCAGGGCGGCGACAAGACCGTGCAGCCCAGCAGCAGCAGCAGTGTCAGCGCCGGAGGCACCAGACTGCGCCGCAGGTTGTCAAAAATCTTCCAGCGGGACAGCAGCGAGAGCGGGTTCTTCCGGCGGCGTGCGCCGGGGCCGGGAACGCCTGGCAGCAGCCAGCGCGCAATCTGCCAATCGCCGCGAATCCAGCGGTGCCGA
>JAPLIX010000150.1 GCA_026388865.1 Pseudomonadota bacterium
ATAATAAAGGCAGGAGAAGAGGTGCTCATAACAGACAGAGGGAAACCCGTAGCCAAGATGGTCCCCATAGAAAGCGGTGATGTGAAGCTGCCACCCCATTTAATGGAAATGGAGCGGAATGGCTTGATTAGAATCGGTACGGGTAAAATAAAAAAGAGCTTCTGGACGCTGCCCCGCCCCGCTGATATAAAAAGCTCGGCCCGCAAAGCGCTGCTGAAGGAAAGGGAAGAGTCGCGATGATGTTCTGGGACGCCTCGGCGGTTATTCCTCTGTGTGTAACCGAAAAAAGCTCTGAAGCGATGAAAAGCCTGCTTATGGCTGACCCTTTGATGGCTGTTTGGTGGACAACACCCGTTGAATGCTGCTCCGCATTTGCCAGATTGCGCAGAGAAGGAATTTTGGATACTGAAGAAGAAGGGCTGGCAAAAGAGCCGTTATATGAACTCATGAAAGCCGTTACAGAAATAAAGCCGAGTCAGAAAGTGCGTGACAACGCTCTGCGTCTCATAGCTACCCATCCCCTGCGGTCAGCCGATGCTCTTCAGTTGGCTGCAGCACTTATTTGGACAAATGGTAATCCTCATGGATACAGTTTTGTCTGCCTCGATAATAAATTGCGAATGGCTGCTCAGAAGGAAGGGTTTACCATTGTGCCGAAAAAAGCTGTGTGCTGAATCTAAAATAAAGCAGGGTTCTTTTTATCGGTTCAGGGACCGTGGGCAATGGCTGCGGCCTTGAGCACGGCCGCTGGCTGAAGCCGGGGGATGTGGTGGAGCTTGAAGTAGCGGGCTTGGGGATGTTACAGAACCGGGTTGTGCGGGAAAATAAAGAGTCGCCATTATAGTGCTGCTGAATGCTGCCCATAGTGCCGCTCGCAGCACTATGGGCAGCAGAAACAATGGTAAAACCCGGCCTTTTATCCTGCTGATCGCTTTTTTATAAACGCAGCCTGAAGGCTGCGGCTATCTAAAACTTAACCTTCGGCACTTCTTTTGCCGCTTCCGGTGCTTCAAAAAATGCCGCCTTCTGAAAAGAGAACATCTTAGCTACCAGGTTCTGCGGGAAGCTGCGCACCGCCACATTATAGGTTTTGACCACTTCATTGTAGCGCCTGCGGGCAACGGCAATGCGGTTCTCGGTGCCGGCCAGCTCATCCTGCAGGCGGATGAAGTTCTCGTTTGATTTTAATTGCGGATATTGCTCAACCACGACCAGCAGGCGGCTGAGTGCAGAGGTTAGCTCGTTGTTGGCCTCGATTTTATCAGGAATGCTTTTCGCCTGCCCCACTTTGGACCGGGCCTCCGTCACTTTTATGAACACTTCCTTTTCCTGGGCAGCATAGCCTTTGACCGTTTCCACATAGTTCGGGATGAGGTCATAGCGCCGCTGCAGCTGGGTTTCCACCTGCGACCACGCCTCCTTGACGCCTTCGTCAAGGCTCACCAGCGAATTATACATCCCGCATCCCGGCAAAAACACCGGAGCCATAATCAGCAGGATGATACCGAATATTTTTTGTAATCTGTTCATGGTTATGCCCTCCCTATACATTTATATTCTCAAAACAAACCACTGAGCACTCAGAGAAAATAGTATATTTCAAGACGTTAAAAGAAAGTTTGTTGCCGCCCCTCCGTGTCCTCTATCTTATTCGTTCCCCCCTCCTCACAATTTATTTTCTGGCAAAATTTATCAGCCCACTGCCTTTGCCCCAGCCCTTTAAAAGGACTCCGAACCTCTACACAGTATATGCCGCAGTGTGCGATGCTGTTGGCTGCTTCCATACTGGTCGTGAGACCACAGAGAATGTCTCAGTGATCTCCGTGGTTCCATATTCCCCCCCCCCTTTTTTTGTTATAAAATGTTCATTTCATCAACAAATGCAGAAAGTTTTTTTATCTGCTCAATATATTCTTCCATGAAAGAGACGGCTTCTCCCGCAGAAAGCTTTTTAGTGCCGTCTTTTATCTTGAGGATATCTAAAAACCGTGTGCTGTCAATCCCGGTATCATGGGAAATAAGAGACAGCAGGTCGTGGCTTCGCGGGGGGATAGCCGTATCCTGCAAAAAGAGCAGCGCCCGGAAGATAGAATAGAATGTCGGCACAGACCGGGCAATCAATTTTTCAATCTCCCCCTTGCTTCCGCCGGTTTCCAGAAAATGATGGCGAAGCTGCAGCAGTTTCCCCTTAAGCTCCCGCTCACATTGAAGCCGTAAAAATTTCTTGTCCAGGGAGAAGCTTTTCAGCACATCTTCACCGTAGATGACTTTATAATGCGCCTGCAGGTTAAGAAACTCGATGGGAAAAACATCAAGGGATGATTTAATGTAGTCCGTAGTCAAAAACAGCGGCGTGTTCACCTTGCTTTTGTGCCACTTCAAAACAGTTTTAAAGGCCTTGCTCAGATGGTCTATGCCGTTTTCCGTGAGCAGAATAAGAAAATTGATATCAGATTTTTTTGGGATGTACTCACCGCGCGCCGCGCTCCCGTAGAGGAGAATCGATAAGAGGTCAGCGTCGAAAACCCCCTGATAATCGAGAATGATCTCCTGAAAAATTTCTTCCGGCTTGTTTGGTATCCTGGCCATAGTATCTCCTGAATAATTTGGACGCTGATTTTCGCAGAGATCCGCAGATTGATCCTGCAAATCCGCGTTCATCTGCGTCCGGCAAAAAATCTCTAGAACCCCCTGCTTGCCCCGCCGCCACCGCTCATGCCGCCGCCGAAGCCGCC
>JAPLIX010000497.1 GCA_026388865.1 Pseudomonadota bacterium
AGAATGCAGATTGCAGAATGCAGAATGGGAATAACGGTGAATGGGTGAGTCGTCCACCCTCCGTAGCATATACTGCGGAGGACGGGGTGAATAGGTGAATAGGTGAATGGGAAAAAGAGAAAAGTGCTGAGTGATGAGTGAAGAAAAGCACGGCACAAAGGCATAAGGCACAGAGAAAGTGCAGAAGGATGAATGGGGATCGTGGCCAGTGACTAGTGACAAGGGGCTAAATACGGAAGGCTGCCGGGGAACATTCCACGGCAGCCTTCCGTATTATTATATATATATAGTAGCTGTTACTTTTTCTTCTTCGGCATGTGGATGGCCTTGGCATCCACATCCAGAGCCGCTTCCATGATGCTCTCCGCAATCGTGGGATGGGCGTGGATGGTGTGGGCCATTTCCTCGAATGTTGCTTCCATCTGGATGGCAAGCGCGGCCTCATTGATGAGGTCGGTTGCGTGCGGGCCGAGGATGGCAACGCCCAGCACTTCGCCGTATTTCTTGTCGGCGATAATCTTCACCAGACCGCCGGTCTCATTGATGACCAGGGCCTTGCCGCAGCCGACGAAGGGGAAGCGGCCGATCTGCACGTCGCCGTATTTGGCCTTTGCTTCCTTCTCGCTCATACCCACGCTTGCCACTTCGGGATTGGTGTAGACGGCGCGCGGCACTGAGCGGTAGCTCATTTTGTGCTTGTGGCCGAGCACGTTCTGGGCAGCGGTTTCGCCTTCAGCGGTGGCCACATGCGCGAGCATGTAGTTGCCGATGGCGTCGCCGATGGCATAGATGCCGGCTACGCTGGTCTCAAGATATTCATTCACTTTCACAAAGCCCTTCTCCATGGCAACACCAACCTTGTCAAGGCCCAGACCCTCGGTATAGGGCGCACGGCCGACCGCCACCAGGACCAGGTCCACTTCTTTCTGCTTGTCGCCGAAGGAAACCAGCTTCTTGTCGCCTTTAGCCTCGATCTTGCTCACCGTGGTGCTGGTGAATATCTCGATGCCTTCCTTCTGGATCATGCCGGAAAAGGCCTTGGCAATCTCTTCATCTTCAGTCGGCAGTATCTGGGGCAGCATTTCAACGACCGTCACTTCAACGTCCATGCGCCGCATAACCTGCGCGAATTCCATGCCGATAACGCCGCCGCCGATGATGAGGATGCTTTTCGGGAGCTTGTCAAGGGAGAGCGCGCCGTCTGAGTTGATGACGCCGGGCAGGTCAATGCCGGGGATGGGTACCCTGCTCGGCACTGAACCGGTGGCGATGATGATCTTATCTGCCTTGATGGTCTCGCCGGTCTCTTTCACCTTCACCGTCTTGGCGTCCACGATCTCAGCGGTGCCCTTGATGATGGTCATGCCGTGGCTTTTTAAAATGCCGCCGAGGCCGCCCACCAGCTGCTTCACGACCGTGTTCTTGCGCGCCATGACTGCGGGGAAATCAACGCTTGAGCCGCTGATGTTGATGCCGAATACTTTGGACTCTTTTGCCAGGTGATACACGCCGGCAGACTGCAGCAGGGACTTGGTCGGAATGCAGCCGCGGTTCAGGCAGGTGCCGCCGAATTCATCCTTCTCAATAATGGTGACCTTACCGCCCAGCTGGGCCACCCGGATGGCCGCGGGGTATCCGCCGGGGCCGCCGCCGATGACCACCACATGCACATTGCCTGCCGGTGCTGCCGCCGCCTGCGCTGCGGCCGGTGCGGCTGCTGCAGCTGCGGGAGCGGCTGCCGGGGCTGCTGCCGCAGGAGCTCCGCCGCCTGCTGCAATTTTATCATAATCTGCCTTGTCAGCAGCAATATAGCCGATCAGTTCCGCTACCGGCACTTCACCTTCTACAGGAACAACAATATGCAGCAAACCGTCTGCGGGGCACTCTACTTCATAGGTAATCTTTTCGGTTTCAACTACCAGCAGGATTTCACCCTTCTTGACCTGCTCGCCTTCCTTCTTCTTCCACTCAGTTATTTTCCCGGTTTCCATTGTGAGCCCAAGTTTGGGCATTGTTACTTCTACGGCCATATCCTTGTCCTTTCCTAAAAAGGTTTCAAGCTTTCAGCTGTCAGCTTTCAGCTTATATATATATTAATTCCGCAATCCGAAATCCGCATTTCTCAGCACTCAGCACTCGTTACTCGTTGCTCAGCACTTTACTCCGCCAGTATCAGCATCGGGTCATCGTGCAGTTCCTTGAGGGTCTGCAGGAAGCGGCCCGCGTCTGCGCCGTCGATGGTGCGGTGGTCATACGTCAGCGACAGGTTCATCATCGGCTTGATCACGATCTGCTTGTTGACGACCACGGGCTTATCGATAATGGCGCCCACGCCGAGGATGGCGTTTTCGGGCTGATTGATGATGGCGGTAAAAAGCTCGGTGCCGAACATGCCCATGGCCGACACGGTAAACGTGCCGCCGGTCATTTCAGCAGGGCCCAGCTTGCCGTTGCGGCCCTTGTCGATAAGAGCGGTGCGGTCCTTGGCGATTTCGATGATCGATTTTTTGTTGGCATTTTTGATGACGGGCACAACCAGGCCGTCCTTGATGGACATGGCCATGCCGATGTTGATGTCCTTCACAAACAGGATGCCTTCGCCAGTCCAGCGGGTATTGATGACCGGATGGCGCTCAATGGCCATGGCGGTGATCTTCATCACAAAGTCGGTGATGGTCACGCGCACGCCGTGCTTCTTTTCGCCCATGGCCAGAATCTTCTCGCGGAATGCCTGGATCAGCGTGGCATCGATGCTGTTGGTCATATAGGCCTGGGCAGCCTGGTTGGTGCTCTCCAGCATCTTGCGCGAAATGACCTTGCGCATGCTGGTCAGCTTTACGATTTTGTCGCCTTCGCCCATTTTCGCCTCTCCTGTCTTCTTTTCTGCGGGTGCAGCGGCTGCCGCCGGCGCCTTCTGTTGGGCAAGATACGCTTCGATGTCTTCCCTGGTAATCTTGCCGCCCGGGCCGGTGCCCGCGACCTGCTTGAGATCAATGTTATTTTCTTTCGCCATCTTCCCGGCAACCGGGGTGATGCGGAACTTGTTTGTTTCCTGCCAGGAAAGCACGTCCTTCTTCACCACGCGGCCCTCGGGGCCGGTGCCGCCGATGGCGGCGATGTCGATACCGGCTTCACCGGCAAGCTTGCGCGCCAGGGGCGAGGCCTTCACCCGCTCGCCGTCGGCCCGTGCCGGAGCAGCTGCTGCGGGTGCCCCGCCTGCAGCTACCTTGTCGTATTCTGCCTTGTCGGCAGCGATGATCGCTATCAATTCGGCCACAGGCACTTCACCGTCCTGCGGCACAATAATATGCAAAAGGCCGTTTGCAGGACACTCAACCTCGTAAGTGATCTTCTCCGTCTCGACGACCAGCAGAATCTCGCCCTGGTTGACCTGCGCGCCTTCAGCTTTTTTCCACTCAGTGATCTTACCGGTCTCCATGGTAAGACCAAGCTTGGGCATGGTGACTTCAATTGCCATATATAC
>JAPLIX010000259.1 GCA_026388865.1 Pseudomonadota bacterium
CATAAATATGAAAAGTGCCCACGGGCGTTTCCCATCCTTCATCCCCGATGCCAATCGGATAGGTCTGAACCGTTGCGCTTGTTTTATTGAAATAATAGAGCCGTTGCTCAGGCAGATTAATTACCAGCTGCTGATGCCTGGTGGGCGGCAGTACCCACATGGTGGGAATCACCATGGGCTTATCACGCGGCGGCAGCCATTCATCCAGATGGGGATATAAAAACTCCAGTTCATTGTAGTAGCTGAGATCATAGCGTCGTGCCACATCAAGAAGCGTGTCTTTCTGCTGTATGGTTGCCCGCAGCGTCGATCCGATAACCGTCGTATTCTTGAGGTTATAGGGATAGGCCTTCAGCTCACGGGTGAACTCATCTTGCGCATAAACCTCATTATATAGTAATAATAACGTAAGAATTAAAAAGAGTCTTTTTACCATCATTTGCATGCACATTCTTTACTATCCATTCTTTCTGGCAACCCTTCTTCCCCGCACGGGATCAAGAAATCAGTGATTAGAGTATATGTAAAAGCCTCAGGTGAGTCAAGGGGTAAATAGACAACTTTAAGATGGATAATTGACGTTGCTTATGATAAAAACCTATACTATTGAAAGCAGATAGTTCTCCCCCCAATGCCGCACCATTGGAGCAAATAAAAACATCCTGTAAAAATCATGAAGCACGCTGAATTTGTTCATCTCCATGTTCACACCCAGTACAGCCTCTTAGACGGCGCAATGCGCCTGGATGATCTGTTTAAGAGAGCAAAAGAATTTCGCATGCCTGCCCTGGCCATAACAGACCATGGCAATATGTTTGGTGCTATCGAGTTCTATGAACATGCCATCCAATATGGCATTAAACCGATTATAGGATGCGAGATATATGTTGCGCCGGGCAGCAGGTTTAATAAGGAGGCACATGGCGCTAAAGACGCCTCCCATCACCTGGTGCTGCTGGCAAAAAATAAAACCGGCTACCAGAACCTCTTCAAGCTCATAACCGCTGCTTACTTTGAAGGGTTCTATTACCGTCCCCGGGTTGACAAAGATCTTTTAAGCACAAACCATGACGGGCTCATCGCCTTGAGCAGCTGCCTTCACGGAGAAATTCCCCACGCGCTGCTCGCAGGAGACTTGGACCGGGCCCTCGTTGTTGCCGATGAATATCGCAGCATCTTCGGTGATGGCCAATTCTATCTGGAACTGCAGGAAAATAACATCGAAGATCAGAAGAAAGTTAATCAGGGTCTTTTAGAAATATCCCGCAAGCTCTCTCTCCCTGTGGTAGCAACAAATGACTGCCATTATCTCAATCCCGATGATGCCAGGGCGCATGAAATACTCCTCTGCATTCAAACCGGCAAAACCATAAATTCAGCAGACCGCATGCGCTTTTCAACCGATCAGTTTTACTTTAAATCCCCGGAAGAGATGGAGCGGGCGTTTTCCTATGCGCCCGAAGCTCTCAGGAATACCATTGCCATTGCCGAAGAATGCAATCTTGATATTGTTTTCAATGAATACAAGTTTCCTCCCTTTACCCCGCCCACCGGCACCACTATTGAGGAGCATTTCGAAAAAGCAGCCCGCGAAGGTCTTGCAGAACGGCTTGCTGTTTTACAGCAAAAGAATCCGCAGGGCTTTGATAAGCAGGCAGCCCCGTACTATCTGCGACTCGACGAAGAGATGCGGATGATAAAAAAGACCGACTTTGTCTCATACTTCCTCATCGTTGCCGACTTCGTCAACTACGCCAAGCAGCATGGCATTCCCGTCGGACCGGGCAGAGGCTCTGCTGCTGGAAGCCTGGTGGCATATGCTTTAAAAATAACCGAGCTTGATCCTCTCCCCTATGGCCTGCTGTTTGAGCGCTTTTTAAATCCTGAACGGGTCAGCCCGCCGGATATAGATATAGACTTCTGCATGGATGGCAGGGACAGCGTCATTGAGTATGTCACTAACAAATATGGCAAAGACAATGTCGCGCAAATTATTACGTTCGGTAAAATGCAGGCCAAAGCTGTTCTCCGCGATGTGGGCCGTGCCCTTGATATGCCCTATAAGGAAGTGGACAAAATTGCAAAACTGGTGCCCAACGTTCTGAATATAACCATTGATCAAGCCACCGTCCAGGAGCCGAAATTAAAAGAGCTCATGGATAAAGACCCGCAGGTGGCAACGCTTATCAAACTTTCCCGTGCGCTTGAAGGCCTGCCCCGGCACGCTTCAACCCATGCAGCAGGAGTGGTTATATCAGCTGCTCCGCTGGTCAACTATCTCCCTCTC
>JAPLIX010000065.1 GCA_026388865.1 Pseudomonadota bacterium
GACGCACGCCATCTCTGGGGAAAGACCAACAGCAGCGTTCGCGATATGATCAAAGCTGAAGCCGGAGAAAAAGTTAAGATGCTGAGTATCGGCCCGGGCGCGGAAAACGGCTCCCGCATCGGGACCATCCTGACCGAGGTTGCAGGGAGCGGCTCCCGCGGGTTTGGTTCAGTGATGGGCGCAAAAAACCTGAAGGCAATAGCAGTGGCAGGAACAGGGAAGATACCGGTAGCAGATGCGACGGCAATACAGCGCATACGCACCAGGATAAAAGAGATGACCGGTCCCGGCTACTTTAACCTGTATGGTAATCCTATTATTGCTCCCGGCTCAAGCGTTGTTAAAAAAGTCCATTGCCACGGCTGCCCCATGGGATGCTGGCGGACGCTGCATAGAAGTGCTGCCGGCAATGAAGACATCCGCAAATGCCAGACGCCGCTGTTTTACAGCCTGTGGGACCGGAAGCTGCACAAGGAAGTCACTGAGGCAAGCTTTATTGCTACCACCATGGCAAACGACCATTCTTTCTGCGTTCTGGAAATAGTTTTTCTGCTGCGATGGCTTGAGAACTGCCATGAGCAGGGCATTCTCACTGAGCAGGAGACGGAACTGCCCCTGAGTACGATGGGGAGCCTCGAATTTCTTGAAACGTTTTTTAATAAAATAACAAAACAAGAAGGATTTGGAGCAGTCCTTGCCGAGGGAGTTGCACGAGCAGCGCAACAGGTCGGCAAAGAGTCAGAAGAGATTGCAGCCTCGCAGCGCGCTTTCCCCTATGGCCCCAAGACATTCACCCAGTCCGCACTTCTTTACGCAGTTGAGCAACGGCCCATGGTAACGGAGCTTCATGAAGTGTGCGAGCCGCTTACTAAATGGGCGCTTTGGTATTTGTCAAATGGAGAAAAATCATATGTGTCCACAGAGGTCCTGAGAAAGATAGGCAGTCGGTTCAGATAGGCAGTCGGTTCTGGGGAAGTGAGAAGGCGGTTGATTTTTCAACGTATGAGGGGAAAGCCCTTTCAGCAATAAAAATACAGAACCGCGAATATGCCAAGGAGTCGCTGATACTGTGTGATTTTGTCTGGCCGGTGTTTGATGATGCAGGCTCCGGGGATCATGTGGGTGCCCCGATGCTTGAGAGCCAGCTGTTATCCGCGGTGACAGGGAAAGAGGTGAGCGAGGCAGAATTGGATACGCTGGGAGAGCGAATCTTTAACCTCAACCGGGCCATTATCCTGCGGGAAGGAAGGAAGGGCAGGGAGGATGACTGTTTGCCCAAAACGCAGTTCATGGAGCGAATAGAGCCTATTGCCGACGTGTTCGGCATGCATAACCCGGAACTGCTGCTTCCCGGCGCCGGTGATGAAATAATATCACGCAAGGGGAAAGCAGTGGACAGGGAGAAGTTTGAGGGGATGCTCGATGAGTATTATGAGCTGCGGGGATGGGACAGGGACACCGGCTTTCCCAAAAAAGAAAAGCTCGAGGAACTGGGGCTTGGCTGGGTAAAAGATGGACTGCAGGATAAGATAGTATAAAATTATCTGACAAATTATGTACTGTTACAGAACTGCATACTACATATAGTCTGCAGTGGGTTGCCTTGCATGACTACTCCTGCATTTGATACAAAGTCTGTAATTTTTTGCCACTAATGCTCACCACAAGATATTGATTCTTATCCCTGTTTCTCTCCGCTTTGCTTTGAACCACTACAATCTGTTACCTTAGCTGAGCGATTTCGTAGCACAAAAAGAGCCCCCGGAGTGAAAGCGTTGTGGTATTATTGGGTTGGAGAACACAATAATAGAAAAACGGCAATTCACTCAGAGGGTAAAATTGATGAAACACAAAAGCACCGGCAAA
>JAPLIX010000410.1 GCA_026388865.1 Pseudomonadota bacterium
GCTGGCTCTGGCGGTTGAGGCGGGCATCTACATCACTGCCGCATGCGGCGGGGTCGGCGCCTGCGGCAAGTGCCGGGTGCTTATCCAGTCAGGAGAGGTGGATTGCCGGGACTGCAGCCAGGTTCCTCCTGAGGAGTTTGCCAAAGGGTACCGCCTTGCCTGCCAGTCATATGTTTTAAGCGATGCCACGATCCTGGTCCCGCCGGAGCTGCATCCGCCGGAGGCAATCGGCAGCACTGCCGCACCCTGCAAGCCGGCCCACCGGCAGGCAGTATCCCAGGAGCTGGAGCACCTGGTAAGCGGTGCCTGGTACAACCCGGCCCTGCAAAAATTCACCGTTACCCTTGACCCGCCCACCATCGCCGATAATGTCAGCGACCTGTCGCGGCTGCTGCGGGCTTTGAAAAAACAGCACAGCCTGGAAAATATCTCCATTGATTTTCTGCTCCTGAAAAAACTGCCGCACCTGGTGCGCAGCGCCGGCTGGGAAGCCACGGTAACCATAGTGCAGACCAGGATGGAGTCACAGCTGGGCGAGCACCAGCTGCGCGGCTCCCGGCGCCCCAAGATGATAGCGGTTGAAGCGGGCAACACTAGCGACCAGCACTACTCCATTGTGCTTGACATCGGGACCACGTCGCTGTGGGGCCAGCTCGTTGACCTGAACCGCCGGGAGAGCCTGGCCCAGGCCTCGGAATATAACCCGCAGATTCGTTTTGGTGATGATGTCATAACCCGCATCATCCATTCCCAGCGGCCGGGGGGGCTCGGGCAGCTGCAGGAGGCGGTTGTCGGCGGGCTGAATAAGATTGTAAGCGAGCTCATAGAGAAGGCCGGGGTGGAAAAGCGCCACGTGTCCCATGTCACTGCTGCCGGCAACACCACCATGACCCATCTGCTGGCAGGGCTTGATCCCAAATACATCCGTGAAGCTCCCTATACGCCGGTGGCCGCGTTTATTCCGCCGCTGCGGGCCGTGCGGCTCGGGCTTGACGTGGACGAGCATGTGTATGTCTACACCTTCCCTTCTGTTGCCAGCTATGTCGGCGGCGATATTGTGTCGGGCGTTCTGGGCTCGGGTATGTACCAGAGAGCAGAGCTCACCCTCTACATTGATATCGGCACCAACGGGGAAATCGTGGTGGGCAACCAGGACTGGCTTATGACCGCTTCCTGCTCGGCAGGCCCGGCGTTTGAGGGCGGCGGGCTCTCCTGCGGCATGCGCGCCATGACCGGCGCCATTGAAGGGTTTAAGATCAATCCCCGAACCTGCGAGCCGATGCTTCTGACCATAGGAAAGGCAAAACCGGTGGGCATCTGCGGGTCAGGGGCGATAAACATACTTGCCGAATTTCTCCTTTACGGCGTCATTGATCAGAACGGAAAATATAACAGTGCCGGTAAAACCAAACGGCTGCGCCCGGGTGCGGACGGCATGGAATACGTGCTATCCTATAAAGAAGATACGGGGCTGGACCACGATATCGTGATGACCGAAGCAGACATTGATAATATTATCCGCGCCAAGGCTGCCATGTTTGCCGGGTATCAGTCGCTGCTCGGGAAAGCAGGGCTCGCGTTCAGCGACCTGGAACGGGTAATCATTGCCGGCGCCTTCGGGGATTTTATCAACCTGGAGAATGCCATCACCATCGGCCTGCTGCCGGAGCTTGCGCTTGACCGCTATACCTTCATCGGCAACGGCTCGCTGCTGGGCGCAAAGCTCATATCGCTGTCGAGTGAGCTGCTGGATGATGCGGAGCGCGTTGCGCGCAAGATGACCAACATTGAGCTGAGCGAAGACCATGCCTTTATGGATAATTATATGGCCGGCCTGTTTCTGCCGCACACGGATGCGGGCCTGTTTCCTGAAACGCTGGCGCGCACAGCTGCTACGGTAAAATGCAGTTAATCTCAGAGCACGGAGCAGGGCATTGACCAGGATAGTTGCTGTTGCCGGAAAAGGCGGCACGGGAAAAACCACCATTGCCGGGCTGCTGGTCCGCTATCTGCAGGCGAGCGGCAGGACCCCGGTGCTTGCGGTGGATGCGGACCCTGACGCCAACCTGGCCGGGGCGCTCGGGATGACGGCTGAAAAAACGATCGGCGGCGCGCGGGAAGATTTTTTTCAAAGCAAGGGCGATATTCCCGCCGGGATCCCCAAGGAAGCATACCTTGAGGTAAAGCTGCATGAGGCGGTCGTTGAGGGGAAAAATGTAGACCTGCTGGTGATGGGCAGGCCCGAGGGCGCGGGCTGCTACTGCTATATAAATAATTCACTGAGAAAGTATCTGGAAGTCCTGGCGAAAAATTATCCCTATGTCATAATAGACAATGAAGCGGGACTCGAGCACCTGAGCAGGCGCACGACCCAGGATGTTGATATCTTGCTGGTTGTTTCAGATTATTCAGCCAATGGGGTGCGCGCGGCAAAGCGCATTGGAGAGCTGGCAGATGAATTGCATCTGCGGGTGGGGGCGCGGTATCTTATTATAAACGGCGCCCCGGCAACACTGGCCCCGCATTTTGCCGAGGAAGTGGAGCGGGCCGGCATCCCGGTGGCGGGCATTGTACCGGTGGATGAATTGCTTCCGCAGTATGAACGGGAAGAGAAGCCGTTGACGGCGCTTCCCGACAGTTCTGCTGCAGTACAATCCATACAGCACATAGCGCAAAAAATTTTTTAAATTAATCAAATGCACGGGGCCGTGGACAATAGTGCTCTGTGACATGAGCGGAGGGCGTCATGACAGCAAAGATTATCAGCGGGACAGAGATTGCAGCGCAGATACGCGAGGAGATCAAAGCCGAGGTTGTGCGCCTCAAAGAGCAGCACCGGGTGGTGCCGGGTCTGGTAACGATCCTGGTCGGCCAGAATCCGGCATCGGTCAGCTATGTGACGGCAAAGCAGAACACCGCTCACGAGCTTAATTTCTATTCCCTGCAGGACAGCCAGCCGGAGGATCTCTCAGAGGAAAAGCTGCTGCAGCTGATTGCTGCCTACAACCGGGACCCGAAAATACATGGCATCCTGGTGCAGCTGCCGCTGCCCAAACACATAGATGAAAAAAAGATTTTAAATGCCCTCGATCCGGACAAGGATGTTGACGGCTTCCACCCGGTCAACGTGGGCCGGCTGATGATCGGCGGCAGGGAGGCAAAGTTTCTGCCCTGCACCCCGGCCGGCATCCAGCAGCTCATTGTCAGGTCAGGGGTGACGGTGGACGGCGCCGAGGTGGTGGTGGTCGGCCGCTCAAATATTGTCGGCAAACCCATCGCCAACATCCTGCTGCAGAAAGCCCCCGGCGCCAATGCCACGGTTACGGTTGCCCACACAGGAACCAGGGACCTTGCCGGTCACTGCAAGCGTGCAGATATCCTGGTGGTGGCAGCCGGCGTGCCGGGGCTGGTGAAGCCTGAGTGGATAAAGCCCGGCGCGTGTGTCATCGATGTGGGGGTGAACCGGGTCGGTGAGAAGATAAGCGAGAAGACCGGTAAAAAGATTGCCATCCTGCGCGGCGATGTTGACTTTGATGCGGCCAAAGAGATTGCCGGCTTCATTACGCCGGTGCCGGGCGGTGTCGGGCCCATGACCATCACCATGCTTATGGCCAATACGGTTAAAGCAGCAAAGTTTGCCGCGGGAATTGAATAGCAGGGTTCAAGGGGTCAAGGATTCAAGTGTTTAAAAAATGTAACTGGACCCCTCGAATCCCGAAAGCTTTCGGGAAATCATAGAACCCTATAAACATTTATTATTATAATAAATTCAGTGAGGTGCCTATGCCAGTAGAGTTTCCAAAGCAGCAGTACACGGGAACCATCAGGGAAATTAATCTCGGGAAAGGGGACAAGCAGTTACTGGTAGGCGGGGAGACCGCGTACCCGTTCTATACCTTTGAAGGCACGATGCCCCATGCGCCAAAGATTGCCATCCAGGTGCTTGATTACGCGCCGGATGACTGGGCGGAGGCATGTCTTGAGCCCTACCGGGACGTGCTGGGCGACCCGGTCGCCTGGGCGCGTAAAGCCCAGGATGAGTACGGTGCGGACATGATCCAGCTGTGGCTGAAGAGCACTGACCCCAACGGCCTGAACCGGCCCGCGGATGAGGCGGCGCAGACAGCCAAAGCCGTGGCATCCGCAGTATCGGTTCCCGTGATTGTATGGGGCTGCGCCAACGCGGACAAGGATGCCGAGGTGCTGAAGAAGGTTGCCGAGGCCTGTGCGGGCCTTAATATCATCATCGGCCCGGTTGTTGAAGCCAATCACAAGCAGCTGGGCGCGCAGGCGCTGGCGTATAACCTCACCATTGTGGCCAATACCCCGATTGATATCAACCTGGCAAAGCAGCTCAATATCCTGCTCAGCAACGTGGGCGTAGGCCTGGATAAAATCATTATTGACCCGACCACCGGCGGCCTGGGCTATGGCCTGGAGTACACCTTCTCGGTGATGGAGCGCATCCGGCAGGCAGCGCTCACGCAGAATGATGACAAGCTGCAGTGCCCGTTCATGTGCAACTTTGCCGACGAGGTGTGGAAGACCAAAGAGGCCAAGATGCCTTCAGACCCGAAAATGGGCGATGCCCGGCAGCGCGGCATCCTCATGGAAGCGATCACCGCGGTCACCGTGCTGATGGCCGGGGCAGACATTCTCGTCATGCGCCATCCGGATGCAATTCAGCAGGTGCGCGACTACGTGGCAGAGCTGGGCGGGTTTGAGCAGCCCAAAGCTGTGAAGCGCGCTGTCCCTGAGGTCAGGGCTGCTGCAGCTGCAACAGAAGCTTCAGTGGGCATCGCCGCTTCAACTATTGCCGAATCTTTGAAAGAAGGCGCGCTGTGCAAGATCGTCCAGATTATGGATTTACCCATGAACCTTGCGCCGGGCTATGCGGTTGCTCTTATTAAAGCCCTGGACAGGGAGGAACTGGGAGAGGGACTGGTGCTGATGACCAGGGGTGCAGCCTCAGCCCAGCAGGGTGCCGCGGCCCAGCCTGAAGCGCAGTCCGGGGCGGACAAGGGGCCGGAAGTTAAAGAGGAATTCAAGCCGAGCCGCACCTGGGTGCCGCTCCAGGACACGGTAGGCGATTATCAGTACCAGCTTGAGGAAAAGCCTGATTTTGCCGGGCGGCCGGTAAAGCTTATTAAGGACAATTATGATAAGGGCGTACCGACCGGGAAAGAAGACTGGCGCAGCATAGAAGAGGACCGCGCGGAAATGCTCAAGCAGGTTAAGACCAGCCTGCGCTACTGGTACTCGGAAAGTTACGGCAGTGAGAAGCGGAAGAAACCAGCATAAACGATAAATTCTAAAAACTAAATTCGAAATCCTAAACATTAAATACTAAACAGGCAGTTTTGAAATTTGAATTTAGGATTTGTTTAGGATTTCGATATGCGAATTTAGAGATTTACCATGGAGGTAACATACAATGGCACAAAAACAGGACAAGGATACCGGAAAAGAAAAAGCCCCGGAGAAGCTGTTAAGCGTATGCGATGCTTCGCTGCATATGATCGGCAAAGCCCGCAAAGAGGGCATCTCAACTGCCTTTGACCGGGCGGAAGCTATGAAGGCCTGCCCGATTGGCGCGGACGGCAGCTGCTGCAAGAACTGCGCGATGGGCCCCTGCCGTGTTCCCGCCACCAAGAAGGGCGAGGAGCCCGACAAGGTCGGCGTGTGCGGAGCGACCCCGGCCACCATTGCCGCCCGGAACTTTGCGCGCATGGTTGCTGCCGGCTCTTCAGCCCACTGCGACCATGCCCGCGGCGTTGCCGAGGTGTTCCTGCTGGCGGCCAAGGGAAAAATTCCCGGGTACGGCATAAAGGATGTGCAGAAGCTGCTGCAGCTGGGCATGGATTTCGGCCTTGAGGTGGAAAAGATGAGCCTGCAGGATATCGCCATCAAAGTCGGCGAGCTCTGTTCGGCTGAATTCGGCAAGCAGTCAGGAGACCTGGTGTTCACCAAGCGCGCGCCGCTGAAGCGGCAGGAGCTGTGGCGCAAGAACGACCTGATGCCGCGCGGCATAGACCGCGAGATCGTGGACCTGATGCACCGCACGCACATGGGCGTTGACCAGGACTACCGCAACCTTATTACCCAGGCAGGGCGGGTGGCGCTGGTCGATGGCTGGGGCGGATCCATGATCGCCACCGAGCTGCAGGACATCATGTTCGGCACGCCGGTGCCCATTACCGGCAACATCAACCTCGGCGTGCTCAAGGAGGATGAAGTGAACA
>JAPLIX010000402.1 GCA_026388865.1 Pseudomonadota bacterium
CCTTCGACAAAGGGGAATGCAATGGGGTCTGGCAGGAGAGAATTCGTCCCGAAGGCCGAAGGGTTTCGGGATTGTGGCTAAAAAACCCCCGTGCGCTCTAGTAAATGACAGCACTATAAATTTTGGGGAAAGTCTTGAAAATAATTTCCCTTGACAAAAAAAATATAATACATATAAATTATACGTTTTCCCATTAAATTAAAAAAGATGCAGTTATTGTGCTATGAGACTGCATGATAAACCACTTACAAGCATAGCACAAATCTAATTGAAAGGAGGACAATAGATACCTAACTATGGCTGTTAAAATTCGCCTCGCTAGATATGGCAAGAAAAAAAGACCGTTTTATAGAATAGTTGTGGCTAAGGATACTTCACCTCGCAATGGAAGGTTTATTGATATGCTGGGGACCTATGACCCCTGCAGCGCGCCGGCTACGGCAAAGATAAACAAAGATAAAGCATTAGCGTGGATTGCACAAGGGGCCCAACCGACACAGTCAGCAATTCAGGTGTTAAAAAAAGGGGGCGTTTTCCAAAAACCTACTCCACCTGCTCAGTAACCGCCTTGTATTACTAATACATGTGTTTCTGTAATCAGGCATTGCAGTAACGTATAACAGCGGAGGTACCATGAAAGAATTAGTAAAATACATTGCAACGGCACTTGTGGACAATCCGGATGAGGTATCGGTGCATGAAGTTGAGGGAGAGCAGACGTCGGTAATTGAACTGAGAGTAGCAAAAGGCGACCTGGGGAAGATTATTGGAAAACACGGCAAAACCGCCCAGTCAATCAGGACTATTCTTTCCGCTGCATCAGCAAAGATCGGCAAGAGAGCGGTACTGGAGATTATTGAATAGAGAGCCTTAAGCAGGCTCCCGGTACCTCGCATCACTTGGCAGCATAACAATTGCCTGTACCTTGCATCCAAACAGGATGATTTCCTGAAAGGTCCTTTACTAAGCTCTGCAGTGCTGATCAGCATATGTTTCTGTGAGCTGGTATCCCCGCTGTTTAACAACCGGGCCTTTCGTACATGATTCATTTTGATATAATTACCCTCTTCCCCCAGATGTTTATTTCCCCTCTGGGGGAAAGTATTCTCAAACGGGCGCAACAGAACGGGCTGATCAAGATCGGCATTCACCAGCTCCGGGACCACACCGACGACAAGCACCACGTCACGGATGATACCCCGTACGGCGGTGGCGCCGGGATGGTGATGAAGGTTGAGCCCATAGTAAAGAGCATTGAGCAGCTTAAACGTCCGGGACAGACCCGGGTGATTCTCATGTCTCCCCAGGGCGCCATGTTTTCCCAGGGGGCAGCCGAGAGACTCAGCGCCTGTGCTCATCTGATCCTTGTCTGCGGAAGATATGAAGGCGTGGATGAGCGGATCCAGTTTTTTATTGACGAAGAACTCTCAATAGGTGATTATATTCTCACCGGCGGAGAGCTCGCCTCCCTGGTTATTATAGATGCTGTTTCCCGGCTGGTGCCGGGGGTCGTGGGAGAGCCGACCTCGGTGGTGGAAGATACGTTTTCCGGCTCGCTCTTGAAATATCCACAATATACCAAGCCGCGCAGCTTTCGCGGCCTTGAAGTGCCGCCGGTGCTCCTGGGCGGAGACCATCAGAAGATATACCGGTGGAGAAGAGCCGAAGCGCTCAAAAAAACCTGGCACAAGAGACCCGATCTCTTGCGGCAGGCTTCGTTAACGGAAGAAGACAAAAAGTTATTGCAGGAAGTAACGCCCGATAACACAATGGAGATGAGTAAAAATGAATTACATTGAACGCCTGGAAAAAGAGCAGATGCGCACCGATATCCTCCCCTTCCGTCCCGGAGATACGGTCAAAGTTCATGTCAAGATCAAAGAAGGGGACAAGGAGAGGATCCAAGCATTCCAGGGGGTGGTTATCAGCAAAAGACAGTGCAGCCTGCGTTCAAGTTTTACGGTCAGAAAGATATCCTATGGCGTTGGCGTAGAAAGAATCTTTCCCCTTCATTCTCCCACGATTGACCGGATTGAGATTGTACAACGGGGCAGGGTGCGCAGGGCACGTCTCTACTATCTGAGAAGTTTAAAGGGTAAAGCGGCCCGCATAAAAGAAAAAAAGTTTCAATAACCACTGACCGCCATACGGTGCAATAACCCTCACGCGAGCACATGACGTCTCTGTCCTCACTGCTCAAGGATTCCCCCTGTCCGGAAAAAATATTGTCTGAACGGGGATATGTGTATATTGCAGGAGTTGATGAGGTTGGCAGAGGTCCGCTCGCCGGTCCGGTAGTGGCCGGTGCGGTAATTTTTCCCTGCAGCTGGACGCACCCCGCGATAAGGGACTCAAAACAGCTTACCGAGAAAAAGCGCGAGCAGCTCTATGCTGTTATCTGTCAGGCGGCTCTTGCCTGGAGCTGGGCGGCAGTTGATCACCGCGAGATTGACCGGATAAACATTCTTCAGGCAAGCCTCAAGGCAATGCAGGGTGCCGTAGAAGCACTGACACTCACCCCTGATTATCTTTTGATTGACGGTATCTATCCGATAGCTACGGTAATCCCCCAGACCCCCCTTATAAAAGGCGACCAGCGCAGCCTCGCCACGGCAGCAGCCTCTATTATGGCTAAGGTCACCAGAGATACCATTATGAAGCAGTACCATGAACAATACCCCCAGTACAATTTTGCCCGCAACAAGGGGTATGGTACCAGAGAGCATCTCCGTGCGCTGGCTTCCTGCGGGCCTTCTCCTATTCATAGACAAAGCTTTATGCACGGACAAACCTTCTTAACATCGGCCTGCCATGACTGACCACAGGAAACGTCTGGGAGCGCGGGGGGAAGAACTTGCACTGGCATTTCTCAAAAAGAGCCGTTTTACCGTACTGGCGAAAAATTACCGCTGCCGCTATGGGGAAATAGATATTATCGCCCGCGACCCGGGCCAGGTCCTCTCCTTCATTGAGGTAAAAACCAGGAGTTCCCAATCACACGGAACACCCCAGGAGGCGGTCACCGTGAGAAAGCAGGGGCAGATCTGTAAAGTTGCACTGGAGTTTATCCAGCGGTATAGGCTGGAAAATAAACCTGCCCGCTTTGATGTGGTAGCAGTGAACCTGTTACCTGCCGGACACACGGTCGAGCTTATTCAAAACGCTTTTGAACTCAATCTTTTCTGACAGGCACGATGCATCAATGGAATTACCGCAGCGAAAAAAGAAGCATCCGGGATTAATTCTCTCCTTTCTGGTTGTGCTCCCCTTGAGCCTGGTGATACTGGCGGTATCCGCGTGCGTCATTCTCTACAACTATTTCAGCTATAATCTGCCCCGTCTCTATTCGTTAAATGATTACCGGCCGCCGCTGGTCACTGAAGTCTACGCCGGCACTGGCGAGCTGATCGGCGAGTTCTGTACGGAGCGGCGCTACATGGTGAAACTCCCTGCGGTCGCTCCGGTATTCATCAAGGCCATTATAGCCGCAGAAGATGCCCAGTTTTTTGAACACAAAGGCATCAATTACGAGAGTATTCTGCGCGCCGCGCTCATCAATCTGCTGTCCGGAGAGATAAAGCAGGGCGGCAGCACCATCACCCAGCAGATCACCAAATCGCTGCTCCTCACGCCTGAAAAAAGCTATGCCCGCAAGATAAAAGAGGCGATTCTGGCACGGCGCATTGAAACCTCTCTCACCAAGAATGATATTCTTACCCTGTATATTAATCAGATCTACTTTGGCCAGGGGGCCTATGGTGTTGAGGCAGCCGCGCGCTCCTACTTCGGAAAATCGGCAGCCGCCCTTACCCTGGCTGAGGCCGCGCTCCTGGCAGGGCTGCCAAAAGCCCCCAGTTATTATTCACCGCTTCGCTATCTGGCACGCGCCCGGCAGCGCCAGAGCTATGTGCTGGAGCGGATGCTGGAGCAGCGCTACATCACTGCTGCCGAAAAACAGGCAGCTGAAAAAGAGCCCCTCGGTTTCAAGCAGCTGGAAAACATCAACGCAACCCGGTCTCCCTATTTTACTGAATATATCCGGCAGGCAGTGGAGAAAAAATATGGAGCACAGGCGCTCTATGAAGACGGGTTGCGCATTGAGACAACGCTGAATATCGCCATGGAACAGGCTGCCCAGGAAGCCATCCGTTACGGGCTGGAAGAATACGAGAAAAGGCACAAAAAGGCGTCCCTGGATAAAAAAAGGGTTGAGGCGGCACTGGTCTGCATGGATCCCTATTCAGGCTACATCCGGGCCATGATTGGTGGACGGGATTTCTCCAACACCCAGTTTAACCGGGCAGTCCAGGCGCAGCGGCAGCCCGGCTCCTCTTTTAAACCGATCATCTATGCTGCCGCCCTGGACAAGGGCTACACCCCCGCCAGCATTATCGTGGATGCTCCCATTGCGTTTAAGATGGGCAGGGGGAAACTGTGGGAGCCGCAAAATTATGATGAGAAGTATTTAGGCCCCATAACGCTGCGGAAAGCGCTTACCCTCTCGCGCAATGTGGTGACCATAAAAATACTGCAGGATATCGGCATCAATTATGCCGTCAAGTACGCGCGGCAGTTTGGGATTGATACGCCGCTCAATAAGGACCTCACCCTGGCGCTGGGAACACCTAATCTTACGCTGCTGCAGATGGTGCAGGCATATGCGGTGTTTTGCGCCCACGGTGTCCGGGTGGAGCCCCTTGCCATCACCAGAATTCTGGACCGTGACGGCAGCCTGGTTGAGGAAAACTCTCCGCAGCTCTATCAGGCTCTTAATCCACAGACTGCGTACCTGATGACCAGCCTCCTGCAGAGCGTCGTTGAAGAGGGGACCGGGAAAAAGGTTTCCGCGCTCAACCGCCCGTGCGCGGGCAAAACCGGGTCGACCAATGATTTCCGGGATGCCTGGTTTATCGGGTTCACGCCGCAGCTGGTAACAGGGGCCTGGGTTGGTTATGATGATAACGCTTCACTGGGGAAACGTGAAACAGGAGGCGTGGTAGCAGCTCCCATCTGGCTTAACTTCATGCAGCAGGTGGTAAAGGATATTCCGGTCAAGCTGTTTGAGGTGCCGGAAGGCGTGGTCTTTGCAAAAATAAATCCTGCAACAGGATTCGCTCCGCAGAGTGCCTCGGAAGCAACTATCTTCGAGTGCTTCAAGGAAGGCACCATGCCTATGCCCTATTACCGGGACGCTGCCGGGCAATAATGTTCGTGCGCTGCAAGCGGCTATTCCGAAGAACGGCCCGTGCCCTGTGCCTCCCCCACCATGGGAACAAAGCGCACCGTGCTGATACTTTTCTGTTCTATGGTTCCGTTCTTTTTTACTCCCAGCACCAGGAGCTGCAAAAACCTGGTGTCTCCCCGCGGCAGAATAATCCTGCCACCCTCTTTGAGCTGTGCTGTCAGCGCAGGCGGAATGCTGCCAACCGCGCAGGTCACCAGGATGGCATCATAGGGCGCATATTCCTTCCACCCCTGATAGCCGTCTCCGGTCTTAATCTTTATGGTGCGGTATCCCATCGATTTCAAAAGCTCCTCTGCCCGGACGGCCAGTGTTTTAATGATTTCCACGGAATATACCTGCTGCACAATCTCAGCAAGCACTGCTGCCTGATAGCCGGAACCGGTTCCTATCTCCAGCACTTTGTCCTCTTTCCTTAATCCAAGGCTCTGGGTCATGAGCGCTACCATATAGGGCTGTGAGATGGTCTGCTCCGCTCCAATGGGCAGGGGATAATCCTCATACGCCTGGTCCTGGAGCTGCTTATCAACAAAAAGATGCCGCGGTATTTTTTCCATAGCCTTCAGCACCGCAGGATCTTTGATATTACGCCCCTTAATATCCCTCTCGATCATCACGTGCCTCTTCGCAGCAAAGGGATCGTTCTGCTCCGGCAAAGCGCTGGCAACAGAAAAACTGAACAGCAGCCAGAGTTGCATAGCACTCAGTGCCAGCAGCACAGATGAAATATTTTCACCGGTTTTTGTCTGCTGCATGACGCCCTCCCCAAAATAAATTATTTCCGGTTTTGTGAAGCATCCTGCTAACACCAGTTAATGATAGAGGCAATGCCGTTTAAAGCAACTCGTGGCTCAGAATAATCAATTAATGCTCGTCTCCCCGTTCCACTTTTGTTATTAATACATAAGGCTACCTCTAAAAATGTCATTCCCGTGAAAGCTTGTCATCGAATGTTTTAGTCGGGGACGGGAATCTATAACCAAGTGAAATCATTGGACTCCCGCTTTCGCGGGAGTGACAGATTGGGAATTATTAGAGGTTCTCATAAGTGAATTACCCCGCAGCCTCTGCTTAGGGGCATCTTACCAGTTATTTGATTTTTTTTAAGCCTTCATCCCCGCTGTAGAACAGCGGGATATTCTGTTTTATTTTTATAAAAAATTTTATATATTTAGAAAGATTTTTCTTGCAAAACAGAAAAAGGTTGCTACAATGATATAAAAACGGATAAATAACATGTTTTTCCCAAGAAGGGAAAAAGTCAAGGGTAATTTTTTTTGAATTCTGCTTTTTAATTTATAAAGAAAAAGGGGTGGGTTATGGTCAAAAGAATAAAAGATATGGTAAGTAAGGAAGTACTAAACACCCGGGAGGCTGCCAATCTCATCAAGGTAACTACCCAGACGATCAAGAATTACATCTATTCCGGCAAGCTCAAGGCACTAAAGACACCCGGAGGCCATCACCGGATCCGCAGGATTGATCTGCAGGAGCTGGGCTTTGTTGTTGAAGAAAAAAGCGGGCACACGCAGCTCACTCTGGAAGAAATCACCAATGCCTACAATCGCCTGCTCAACCAGTACATGACAACCATTGAAGCGCTCATGAAGGCGCTGGATGAACGGGACATCATCTCATCAGGCCATTCTTCACGGGTCGCCGATTTGTCCTGTAAGGTTGGTGTACAGATGGAACTGGGCGAATCTGAACTGCGCGATCTGCGGCTTACCTCACTCCTGCACGATGTAGGCAAAATCGGCATCAGCGAAAACATTCTCGGTAAGCCGGGGCGGCTTACCGACCAGGAATATTTCCTTATTAAGAAGCATCCCGAGATTGGAGAGAAAATAGTCGGCAAAGTAGAATTCCTCCAGCCGCTTGCAGCCAGTATCAGACAATGCCATGAGCGCTTTGATGGCAAGGGCTATCCCGATGGTATTGTCGGCAACACCATTGATTTAAACGCCCGCATCATTGCCGTTGCCGACACCTATGATTACCTTCGCTCTGACCTGTCCTTCAGGAGGGCACTGTCAGTGGATGATTCAGTGCGCGAGATTAAAAAAGCTGCAGGAAGCCAGTTTGATCCGAGCCTGGTGAAAATTTTTGTTGATACTATCAATGATACGAAGACAAGCTATCAACACTAAAACAGTCCACGCTGGCATGCCGGTGACAATACAGCTGTATGAATGATCTCATCGAAGTGGTGGTAAAGCGCGTTTCCCCTGATATGCAATCCGGGCAATACAAGGTGGTGTTACAGGACAAAGAAACCGGGCGCATACTGCTCATATGGGTTGGACACTTTGAAGGAAACGCCATCGCCCTGGGGCTGGAAGAAAGCTGGACGCCGCGTCCCATGACCCATGATCTGATCGGCAATATTATTCAGGGATTGCATGCCACGGTAACGCAGGTGGTCATAACAGACCTCAAGCAAAACACCTTTTATGCAATCATCAGCCTCGCCTATGACGGCAAAGAGGCTACGATCGATTCCCGGCCGAGTGATGCCATCGCGGTGGCGATACGCCAGAAGGCACCCATACTGGTCAGCCGGGGCCTTGCAGATAAGATGATTGATTTCATTGACCATTGACCGGTTGCATGCCTCGCTAGCCCCGCCGTGCAGGCGGGAAGCTTTATAATACCATGCTTAATAAACGGTGCGGGAAACTCACGCTGTAACCGGCACCAGGGAAACCCTTCTGCAATACCGTCAAGAGGGGTTTTTTAATATCCCGGGGATTTCCTGCCCGCGGTTTTATGCTGACGGGTGCTCTTCACCGTGCGATATCATCACGACTGCATTGCATACGTGCCGATGCGGGGTCCATCGTGAAAAAGCTTCTCCTCATATGCGCCATTTTTGTCCTCGTTATAACGGGAGCGATATCTCAGCACGCGTTCCTGCTCACCCGCTATGCGCAGTTTTTTACCGTCAATACCGGAACCAGGGGCGCGGATGCTCTGGTGGTGCTGGCCGGGGGCATACTGACGCGCCTGCCGCGCGCGATTGAGTTGTATCAGCAGGGGTATGCGCCGCGCCTTATTCTCACTGAGCAGCGCCAGCATTATCCCGCTTTACGGCACGTGTGCGGTGATGAATGGCAGATTGCTCCGTCAATCATCGAGGCCCTGCATGCCAGCGCAACTCCGGTTTATCTTCCGTCCCTGAAACCGGGAGGGGTGACCTCCACGTTTGATGAGGCCTATGACCTGCGCGACTACAGCACCAGGAACCGGTTTAAGCACCTCATCATCGTAACGGACGCATACCATACCAGGCGGGCGCTGTACGCGTTTCAAAAAGTGTTTAACGGAACCGGCATTCGCGTCGAGGCCATGGGTGCTGAAAACAACATCTTTAATGAATCAAACTGGTGGCAGTCTGATCTCGGCATTGGCGGCTACCTCACGGAAAGCATTAAATATGCAGTCTATCTTTTCAGCAGCAGGAATGTCTCGTTTATAAAAAATTACTGATCACCGGCTTATACCATCTGCATGATGATGCCAAAAAACAACGAAAAGCAACTGGTGGCATTTACCTCAGTCCTGGCAGCGCTATTTTTAGTTACCATAAAAACTGTTGTCGGACTCGCCACGGGAAGCCTCGGCATATTATCCGAAGCCGCACACTCAGCTCTTGATCTTGGCGCAGCGGTGGTGACGCTGTTTGCCGTGCGCATCTCTGATAAACCTCCTGATGCTGACCACACCTATGGACACGGGAAGGTGGAAAGCTTCTCGGCGCTCATCGAAACGCTGCTCCTGCTTGTTACCTGCGGGTGGATTATATATGAGGCTTTTGAGCGGCTGTTTTTCGGCAAATCCATTGAAGTCATCAACACCACCTGGGGTATCGGGACCATGGTGCTTTCTATCGTTATTGATATTTCGCGGTCGCGGGCACTGAAAAAAATGGCCGACAAATACAACAGCCAGGCGCTTGAGGCCGATGCCCTCCATTTTTCAAGTGACGTATGGAGTTCCCTGGTCGTTATTGGCGGACTGGCGTGTGTAGGGCTTGGCACCTATTTTAAAATTCCCCTGCTGCACTATGCAGACCCCGTTTCCGCACTGGGTGTTTCGCTGCTGGTGATAGTCGTGAGCATTAAACTGGGCAAACGGACCATCGATGTTCTGCTTGATACAACCCCGCAGGGAATGATCGCTGATATTTTGCAGACCGCAAAAGATATCCAGGGAGTGCTTGATATCGCCAGCGTCAGAGTGCGGCCTTCAGGCCCGCTCTTTTTCATCGACTTGAACGTCGGCATAAGTAAAAATGAGAGCCACCGTGTGGTCCATACCATTGTTCATAAAATCAGGACCGCGCTCAAAGACAGATTTCCCAATAGTGATATCGTAATCAGCACCTATCCTATAGATGTTGCCGGCATCGAAGAAGAAGAGACCTATGGTACGGTGAAGCAGATAGTCGATACCTTTCCCGTGTGCACCAATATTCATAATATTAATGTCTATGAGGTATCCGGCAAAAGGCATATTGCCGTTCACATAGAAGTGACGGAAAATTTGCGCCTTGAGCAGTCTCATGAGCTGTCACATGAAATAACCGCACTGATTCAGCAGCAGCTGCCGGATGTGCGAGACGTGAATGTTACGTTTGAAACCGCCAAGCAGCGGCATATTGTTGCTCAGGACGTAACCGGGCAGAGTGCAGACTTGATCGGCAGGCTTGATGAGATGATCAATAAAGCCCCGGATAAGCTTAACTGCCATGACATCAAGATTTACCGCCAGGGCGAAAAAGTATCTGTCTTCCTGCACTGCGGGCTGAAGGGAAACTACGGCAGTGAGCGGATTGAAAAGCTCTCAAAAAATATTTCCCGGCGGATCAAAAAAAACTTCACCAGGGTGGACAGCGTACACATCCATGTTGAGCCCCTCGACGCCAAACCCGGGGACTCTGCGTGAGCAGGAATAATGAATAACGCTAGGGCGTGCCTGACTGCATGCGATGAGTTCACTCCGTTTGGCAGCGATTGCGCACAACTGCTTCTCTGATCAACGCCCCCAGCTTCTGCGCCGCCTCGATATATTCGGGGAACTCGCTTACCGGCCGATTGCCCGTCGAGGCAATCACTTCCCCGATCAGATTCAGCCCGGAATAGTCGGCAAAACATTTAAAGGTCTCAAGCGCCTTCTCCGCGCCGAATGCAGCCTGGCACAGAACCATGCCGCCCGCCTTGCCGGTAAAGGGCTGCCAGCCGTGCCATGCCATGCCGGTATATTCCCCGATGCCCCGGTAGCTTGAAGCAATGCTGCGGTCAATCATATTCTTCATAAGGCCGGACACATTATAATAGTAGTTTGGCGAGCCGAGCACCAGCGCCTGCGCGGTAAGCATTTTTTCCAGGAGCCCTGGCATATCATCCTTTTTTACACACACTCCCTTATGTTTTACGCAGCTCAGGCATCCGGTACAAAAACCGATGGCAAAATCTGAAAGAAAAATAAGCTCGCTTTCAATCTCTGCTGCATCGAGGACCGCCTGCAGCAGGGTTGCCGTGTTTCCGTTTTTTCGTGCGCTGCCACATATGCCAAGAATTTTAACCATAGTACCTCTCCGTGCGTGCTGGTCAGGAAATTGCGTGGTTTAAAAATATAAGATTCAAAGAAACTTTTAATAGATTCGTCAGTTATTATAGTAAAGTATCTCTGTAGGGAGACAGAACAGCATTGATGCTCTCGTAAAAAACTGTCATTGCGGTGCACTGTAACCCAGAGCACAGCGAAGGGGAAGTGAATCAATCTCTGCCTCTGTAAGTGCTTGAAAAAGCGAGGTTGCCGCGTCGCTCCGCTCCTCGCAATGACACGCGCCGGGACTTTTTACGAGACCATCAGCATTTAATGCCAATATTATTTCTCCATACCGTAGTGTTTCTTGTTGACATATTAAGAAATAAATTTAAAATTTAAAAAAATCATATACTTTGTCACTAACCACATCCCCTCTTTTAAATAAGGAGCCCTGCTATGAAAAATATCATGAGAACAAACGGTGTGATTATCAGTATCGCCTCAGCCATGGTGCTGCTGTGCGGTCTTTTTGCTCCCGTCACTGCCGCAGATACTATTAATCTTAATAATGTCCACTACATTGTCTTGACTCCGGGACACAGCAAAACCATTGCCTATGATCTGGACTGGGGCCAGGTGCACACGGCGGTGGTGCATATGTTCGGGCTCGTCACTAAAACAGATAAAGACGGAAACCCGGTAAAGCCTACCTTTAAATTTTCCGCTGCTGTCACTGATTCTATCGGCGAAGGTTCGGAGCTTGTTTTTGCCACAACCGGTTTTGTCGGCCTCATCGACCATTTTCTGTTTGCCAGCGATGAAAATCTCACGCAAAAAATTGCCAACTCGTTTTTTGCCAACTACTCATACAGCTCTGACACCGTCAGTGCCAGCAGAGAGATACCCGTGATGCCCTTCAGCGGCGGCGGCATAAAAGGGATACTAGCAGCGCAGGCAATACTGGTAACCGGCTTTGTTCTGCCGATCGGGAATCCTGACTTCCCGGTAACCATGAGCATGAGATTCGACCTGAACTAAGCGCCCTGCTCCTGTTCACGGGTAGCGCTTAATAATTTTGTACCCGGTATTTCGCTGTGCAGGAATTTTCCCTGCACGGCGAATCAGGCTTACCATCTCTTCTTCCGTAAGGCTGTAGGAAGCGCCCGCCGCCCGCACCACATTTTCCTCAAGCATAATACTTCCCAGGTCATTGGCTCCGAAAGAGAGCGTTATCTGACCAATATCCGGGCCCTGGGTTACCCAGGAGCCCTGGATGTTCTCAATGTTATCCAGATAGACGCGGGAGACGGCAAGGGTCCTGAGATAGTCGAGGGCTGATGTTTCCCCGCCGCCCAGTTCGGTGTGCGCGGTTTTAAAGCTCCAGGGAATAAAGGCCCTGAACCCGCCGCGCCGGTCCTGCAGGTCCCGTATGCGGCGCAGGTGCTCAATGCGCTCCTCGCAGGTTTCAACGCTGCCGATCATCATGGTAGCGGTTGTTTTAAGTCCCATGGCATGTGCTGTTTCCATGACGCTAAGCCACTCTGCGGACTTTATCTTGCAGGGGCTGATAATGCCCCGCACCCGGTCAGAGAGAATTTCCGCGCCGCCGCCGGGAAGCGAGTCAAGCCCTGCGTCGCGCAGACGTGATAGAACAGCCGCCACGGGCTGGCCTGAGCGCTGCGCGAAATGGGAAATTTCAGGCGGAGAAAATGAATGGATGCAGACAGCAAAGCGCTCTTTTATTTTCCCCACCAGCTCCAGAATATACTCCAGGGACAGGGTCGGATGCAGCCCGCCCTGCAGCATGATCTGTGTGGCTCCACGGGAAACCGCTTCCGCCACCTTGACTAAAATTTCCTCTTGATTCAGCAGGTATGCATCCGGGCTTGACGCATCCCGGTAGAAGGCGCAGAACCGGCATTTGCTGGTGCAGATGTTCGTGTAGTTGATATTTCGGTCAATGATAAAGGTTATGCTGTCATCCGGGTGGAATACATCGGCGCACGCCTGAGCGCACTGCCCCAGGGTCAGGAGGTCGGCCTCTTCAAAAAGCCGCAGGGCATCCTCATCAGTAATCCGCTGCCGGTTAATAGCTCTTGTAAGAATATCTTCAGTGCTGCTCACGCTACATCCGCAAATTCAAGTTTCGGGACAGCTGTAATGGCGCCAAGGGCCTGTGCCCTGCGCAGGAATTCAAGGCAGCCTTCCTGATAGTCGGGGCCGAATTCAAACCTGAGCCCCGTGAAATAGTTCTTTAAAAAGCGCGCGGAAAACGGGCTCCACTGAGACACGTCACGGGCAATGGCGCCTATCTGCTGCAGGCTGTGCTCCATGGACAGCACAAAGGCATGGTACACGGTTTTCACCGCGTCCGGATGCTGCCGGGCATAGACTCTTCTCACCGCCCAGACCGCATAGACCATCTTTTTCGCGGTGAGCAGACGCCACTCTTCACCCAGGTCATAGACGTGAAATTTACCCGGCCTGACAACCGTGCGCAAAGCATCATCGCCGATCAGGAGTCCTGCGTCCGCCTCCATGAACATCTGCGCCAGGTCCGGTGGGCTCTCAAAGTATCGGGGGACTACATTATACCGGTCATTGAGGATAATCCTGGTGAGCACCTGGGAAGTGGCGGAGGTGTTTGCCAGTGCAACCGGCCTGCCGTGAAGCTCCCCGGCGGGAATCTTGCTCACCAGAAGGATGCTCAGAACCCTGCCATCAGAGCTGACGGTCAGCCGCGGCAGCAGCAGCAGCTCTGCGGCATGCCGGGCATACTCAATGGCCGGAATGGGACTGATATCAAGCTCCCCTCGCAGCAGGCGCTGGGAAAGTTCGGTCGGCGTGTGTTTATAGAGCTCAATATCAGGCAGCACGCCGTTTTTCACCAGCCCGTAGTAGAGCGGCAGGCAGTTAAGAAACTGAATATGTCCGACGCGGGGAAGCACAAAATCACCTGTCAAATAAGTTGATATTCTAAGTCTGCGGTAAAGCAAAATTGTGACATAATGTAAGTCAAATATAAATTCTAAATCCTAATTTCGAAATACTAAACAATTACAAAATGCAAAAACGTAATATTAAAATCGAAGAGTTTTTTGATTTTGTCATTTTGGTTTCGGATTTATTTAGGGTTTAGGATTTCGTATTTTATGTTTTTTACTGGCGGCTGGTAGTTGATGGCTGTTTGCTATCGGACTCATTATAAACCTTTAGCACCTTATAAAGCGTATCGCGCTCCACGGGAATGTTCCCCGATTCACGGATCATGCGCATGAGGTCATCTTTGGCAATGGCGGTCGCGGTTTGGGCTCCCGCTGCATGGGTTATTTTCTCTTCAGCGACCGTTCCGTCCAGGTCATCCACGCCAAACTTGAGAGCCAGCTGGGCAACCGGCAGCCCCACCATTATCCAGAACGCCTTGATGTGCGTGAAGTTATCGAGCATCAGCCGCGACACGGCGTACAGTTTAAGCTCTTCATAGGCCCGCGGCTTTTGCATATAGGATAGCTCGGTGTTTGCGGGGTGAAACGGCAGGGGGATAAACGACTGAAATCCTCCGGTTTCATCCTGCAGGTCTCTGAGTTTTAACAAATGATCAATCCTCTCTTCAGCGGTGTCTATATGGCCATAGAGCATGGTGGCATTTGACTTGAGCCCGATCCGGTGGGCGCATTTCATCACCTTGAGCCATTCATCTGCCGAGGCTTTCTTCGGGCACAGTTCGTCGCGTATGCGCGTGCTCAACACTTCAGCACCGCCGCCGGGCATGGATCCGAGACCCGCAGATTTCAGCTGCACAAGCACCTCTTCCACTGGGAGCCCGGAAATATCTGCAAAGTATTTTATCTCAACCGCGGTGAATGCCTGAATATGAATGTCACGAAAAGCGGTTTTAAGTGTTTTAATAATATCCGCGTAGTAGCTGAATGGCAGGTCAGGATGCAAGCCGCTCACAATATGAAATTCTGTTATGCCAGTGGGCAGCGCAGCGCGGGCACGCTCCATCACATCCTCTACCGTCATGGTGTAGGCACGCGCATCCTCCTTGCCGCAGCTGAAGGCGCAGAATTTACAGCGTGACACGCAGATATTGGTGAGATTGATATGGCAGTTTACATTAAAGAAAACCTGCTGTCCGGTCTTCTGCAGTTTCACCGCGTGCGCTGCCTTGCCCAGGGAAAGAAGATCAGAAGACCGCAAGAGAGAGAGACCATCATCCCGTGAAAGCCGTTTCCCGCTTACCGCCTTTTGTAAAATAGAATCCAGATGAGCTGATGCCATTTTCGCCGTAAAAGTTTGCGTGGTATTAAAATCTGTTCTCACGTGCAGGAACCCGGCCGGTCAATCCTCGCGGTATGTTATCTGTCAGCTGCTTCTATGGAGAAGTCCGCAATGACCGAGTCCCAGCCGGATAAACCAGGGTGATCACCAATGATGTTTGTCACTGCTATGCCGGTTGGGTCGCCGGCATAATCATTACTATCGGGAACCGATCGGGAGGAAAACTCCCGCGCGGAAAACGGCACAAAAAAATCCTCTGCGTCAGCCTGCCCGTCACCGCGTTCAATTTCTTCCAGGCCGTCTGCTTCCATGAGCCGCAGCAGCTTGTGGCCGGTATAGCTGTTGTCATACTGGAAATTATTGCCCTCGCTGTTGAGCCGCCCGTCTACATGCCAGATAGTCAATCCGCTTCCGGGAAAGAAAAAATCATTCCCCAGGCCGAAGGTGCGGTACTGCACCATGAAGAATTCCGTAAACGGCGCAAAAGGCTTCTTTCCGGGCATTAGTGCCACACAGTCATTATAGGTATCGCCGGGCCTGAGCGTCAGCGACTGGGTGCCGTCAATAATAACAGCTGGCGCAGCCCAGTCAAGCATCCATTTGCTGAACGCGTTGTGGTCGAACTGGGTTGCATCCATCATATCAAGCCCGCCGAGGCCGCCCTTGGGCCCTTTTGTTCCGTCGTAATCGTAGAAGTCGGGCAGCCCCAGGGCATGACCGGTCTCGTGGATGAGCGTCTGCGCGGTGAATACGGTCTCTTCAGAACGCACCCGCTGCTCCGGCTGCCAGGAAAAAACACCGAGCCGCTTGCCGTCAACCGTGAACGGATCATTGCCGAAAAAAAACTTAGTGGTGTCACACCAACCCCACCAGAGCGAGCCCCAGCCGGTATTGGGCCCGGTCCAGATAACGCAGAAGTAGTCAATCACCCCGTCGCCGTCGCTATCAAACTGCGAAAAATCAACTATGGGCTCATAATACCTGAGCGCCTCTTTTATGAGCCGCTTGACCCCCCATATGCCCCACAGCGAGTTTCGCCCATTGCCATAGAAAAATCGTTGCAAGCGCGCCGTGTACCAGCCGGACACCGAGCCCTGAATATCAAGAGCTCCATAAGAAGACCGCTGATAAAAATTCCTCAGGCTCTCATAGGGATACTCGCCCGGTTCTCCATTGCCAAAAATTTTACTTGAGAAAACAGACGGCTCATTGTTGTGGGGATAACCCCGAAAGTCAATCAGCAGGATAAATATTTTTGGCGCGCCATGAGAGGGAAGCCCGGTCGCGTAGGGGAGTGACCGGGGCTGTATCTGTTTACCGGCATTGAGCCTGGAAACTTTGCGCTCAACCAGCACGGGGGAAAAACGGTGGTTTCGCAGGCGCTGCATAAATCCCTGGCGCTCAGCAAGAGTCCCGTCTGCCCGGTAGCGCGCAATTTCCTCCGGCCCGGGCGGCTCCATGCACAGCCCTGCCGCAGCAAAAGCACTTATTAGAATAAAAGCTAATGCAATCAGATTGATGTTACTAGGCATGATGCCTCATTATGGCAATTGTGGCTTCGTTCATGGGTCATGCACCATCTCTCTGCAGATTTACCTTGCAAAACCAATTTCACTCGTGTTTGAATTGCTTATCTTTCAGGACCCCTCTGTATCCCCCCTTGCCAAGGGGGGACGAAGGGGGGTGTACGATAAAGTCGGGCGAAGCAATCTCAGTATCATTATGAATGAATATCAGGGATCATACCAGTGAAAAAATATTACTTCGTCGGCATCGGGGGGAGTGGCATGAACCCCCTGGCGCAAATATTCCGGCAGCGCGGGAATTGGGTTGGCGGGTCTGACCGCAGCTTTGACCGGGGCACGAATGCTGCGCTGTTCGAAAAACTGCAGGGCCTTGGAATCTTCCTGTTTCCCCAGGATGGCAGTGGCATCACCGCGGACCTTGACACGCTGGTCGTTTCCACGGCCATTGAAGCGCAAAACAGGGAGCTCGAGCAGGCGCGGTCATTTTCTATTCCGGTCATGCACCGGGCAGATCTTCTCGCGCAGCTCTTTAACTCCGGCTACGGCATCGCCATTGCCGGCACCAGCGGCAAGACCACCGTTACCGGCATGACCGCCTCGGTGCTTGATGTTGCGGGCAAAGACCCCACGGTTATTAACGGCGGCATCATCAGGCAGTATGAATCCCCCGCGCGTATCGGCAATGCCAAAGGAGGCACTTCAGATATTGTCCTCATCGAAACAGATGAGAGCGACGGCAGCATTGTAAAATTTCAGCCGCGCATCGGGGTGATCACCAATATCTCAAAAGACCATAAAGAGCTTGGCGAACTGCGACAGCTGTTTCAGGCCTTTGCCGGTAACACCGCTGATACGCTCATTGTAAACGGCGATGACCGTGAAATCCGCGCTCTTGGTATCAGCAATGCCATAACCTTCGGCATGGAAAGTTCTCGCGGGATTGCCGTGGAGAGGGTGCAGCACAGCGCGCATGGCACAATATTTGAAATGCAGGGAAACTTGTTTCATCTCTCAGCGCCCGGCCTGCATAATGTTTACAATGCCGTGGCAGCAATTGCGGTAGGTCTGGTCATGGGCTTACCAGTGAAAGCCATACAGGAAGGGATCAGCTCGTTTGCCGGAATTCGGAGACGGCTTGACATTATCAGCAGGGAACATGGCATCACCGTCATAGATGACTTTGCCCACAATCCGGACAAGATTGCTTCATCCATAGCAGCCCTCAGGTCTATGGGAGAACGTCTCATCGTTATATTTCAGCCCCACGGCTACGGCCCTACCCGGTTTCTGTTGAGCGAGCTTGCCGCATCTTTTTCCGCTTCTCTCAAATCTTCTGATTTATTGTTTTTGCTTCCCATCTATGATGCCGGAGGAACCGCGGACCGAAGCATCTCCTCCTCTGACCTGGCGCAAAAAATCCGTGGCCCAAAAACGAACTGCGCTATTGATAGAAAAGAGGTTATTGAGCAGGTTACAGGTATAGTAACGGCCGGCGATGTTATCGCGGTGATGGGCGCGCGGGATGATACGCTGAGTGAGTTTGCGAGGGACATTGCCGACAGGATCGGCCTTTCAACAGAAACGAATAAAATACGTTGACATATTTAATCTAGTTTTTATGAAAACAAAAATATTCGTAAGCGCATTTGATGCTAAAACACATTTGTCCCGTCTGCTGCAGGAAGTGCAGGGCGGCAGCAGCATAACCATCACCAAAAGAGGCAAGCCGGTAGCCCGGTTAGTACCGGTAATTGATGACCGGGGTAGAACCACCAGTGAGGAAATTCTCAGGCAGTTCGATGAGATAAGAAAAAAGTCCGGGAGGAAGGTGAATATTAAAAAATATATCGAGGCGGGCAGATAATCTTTTACCTGCTACTCCCAGTTTAATCTTGAGACCGATACTTTGTCCGGCACCAGATATTCTGGCAGGATATATGAGATAGCAAAAACCAGCCATCTTACTGCTTATGATGCTGCGTATTTAAAGCTTGCAATGAGAAAAGATGCGACACTTGCTACCCTCGATAAGCAACTGGTAAAGGCATCTAATCTGTCTGGCGTGAACTTGAGCAGGTAGGTCAGCAGACGGGATGATACGTTGACAGCGTTTGCGAGGGAGCTTGCAGAGGCAATCAAATAGTAGTCAATTCACAGGCCAAGACCTGACCCCTGCTTTCTTTTAAATTCCGTTCAATAATCATGCCAAGATTACAATTGACTGTTACGCCCCTACAGGAATATAATTCATAAAACAAATA